>SKRW01000063.1 GCA_007118295.1 Paracoccaceae bacterium
AGGCGAGGATGTAGAGCGTGCCATCCGGGGCATTGTCGCGAATGAAATCGGGATCGATCATGCCATCATGTTCTGACCCGACCCCGATGATAATCGCGCGCGCGCCGTCCAGAAACTCCACTACCTCGATGCCCCGCAAGCTGGTCATACCCGCCGGACCCGTGACCTGAAGGGCACTGTCCGTGGCAGCATAACCGTAATCGCCCGGTCCGCCGGGCATTGCGCCGACCAGCGCCACGGCACGGCCTGCGATCATGAAGACCGGCACGTCAGGTCCCTGTGCCATCATCGCCAAAAGAGCCGCCGCGTCCAACCGGCTATCATGGAATGCCACGGCATCGATGACGCCACGCAACCCGGATTCAAGCCCGCCTTGCACTGCGTCACCTGCACGCGCGCCAATCACAAGCGCCCCGTCATTTTCTGCCAAGCCCCCGCCAAATGCACTTTGGGCCACAACCACACCATCGATGAAAAGCTGTAGCCCGCCATCCGGTCCGAAACCCACTGCGACATGCCGCCAAACGTCGATTTCAGGGGCAAAGCCCGCGTGCAGTGTCTCGCCTCCTTCGGCATCTGCGAGGCGCAGCACAAGATCATCACCCTTCAGTGCGATTTCGAACACGGCACCATTGCTGCCCCGTTTGGACATCAGCACCTGCGTTTCATTCGCAACGGACAGCGTATCGCCCGGCTGCACCCATAGCTGAACCGTCCCGGACACAAGCGCCAATGCCGGATCATGCAGCATGCGCGCGGCCACCGTGCCTGTCAGCCCAAGCCCGGTATCCCCGACAGCACCGCTCGCGCCGGACGCCTCCAGCCTGGCTGCAGGCATATCTCCGATCAGACGCATCTGAAGCCCGGACAAGGTGTCGGTCAGTTCGACTCCCGTAACCTCATCAAAGGACCAGTAGGCGACGGGCCCCGCGGGACGCAGACCATGGCTGTCCATTCCAGGGCCACCATCGACCTCGCCAATGCCGCCCGCATCGAACATCTGATCGTTTCCCGGACCGCCGATCAGACGATTGAAACCGCCCCCGCCGATCAGGGTATCGTTGCCGTCGCCACCGCGCAGTTCGGCTGGCAGAGTCACGCTGGGATGAATCAGGAACAGATCGTCGCCCGGACCGCCCATCGCCAGGACAGAGACAATTCCATCAGCCTTGAAATAGCGGATGGTGCTGCCCGGCATCGGCAAGGCAAGCGCGCTGAAGCTGGGGTCGAGGACCATGTCGCTGCCTGTATCAAGCGCAAGTATCTTGCCATCAGGTGGCAGGCCAAGCGCATTGCGCATGCCGTCGGACACTTGCCTGAGTGCGGCGCTCGTGCCCGCATCAGGGGCGATGAGCCGCAACTCACCCTCTAGGGAGACATAGACATGGCCAAAGCGTGCCGTACCGACGCCCTGCACGTGACCGCCGTCCGTGTCTGCCAGCGTCACAGAGATGCTATAGGCTCCGCGTTCGGCATAGGTATGCGTCAGATCGAATGACCGCACGCCTTGTGACAGGGTCTCGGTCGAGGTTTCGCCGTCGCCCCAGTCCACAACCAGCTGATGCGTGTCTATCAGCCCCGGATCGATGAAATTCCCGGAGATCGCGACACGCCCCTCAGCTGGCGCGCCGATGCGATCAACCCGGAAGGCAACCTGTTCGCCATCCTGCATGACCGGATCAAACACAGGCGCCGCATTGGCCACCGCGGCTGTCAGCGTCACAGGCGCGCTCTCGGCATCCGCATCATCGAGTGCCGTCAGCGTGACCGCATACTCCCCGTCCTGCGCATAGACATGCGTGGCCGCAAAAGCGCGATCCGCATCCGCCGCGACCGTCACCACCGTGCCGTCGCCCCAGTCGATCCGCACCCGCAGCGCATCCGACAGCCCCGCATCCGCCACACTGCCCGACACGGTCACGGCACTGCCCTCAAGGACAGGCTGCGGCGACAGCGCGGCGGTCACGATGGCGGGGGCGGCATTGGCCACCTGGGCTGTCAGCGTCACAGGCGTGCTCTCGGCCTCTGCATCATCGAGTGCCGTCAGCGTGACCGCATACGCCCCGTCCTGCGCATAGACATGCGTGGCCGCAAAGGCGCGATCCGCATCCGCCGCGACCGTCACCACCGTGCCATCGCCCCAGTCGATCCGCACCCGCAGCGCATCCGACAGCCCCGCATCCGCCACATGGCCCGACACGGTCACGGCACTGCCCTCAAGGACAGGCTGCGGCGACAGCGCGGCGGTCACGATGGCGGGGGCGGCATTGGCCACCTGGGCTGTCAGCCCAAGGCGCGCACCCTCGACGCCATCGCCATCCACTGGAATGAGCACGATCTCGTAGGACCCCGGATCGGCATAGACATGCGTGGCCGCAATGCGGCGCTCAGGGTCCGATGGCAGCGTCTCTTGCGGGGTTCCATCACCCCAGTCGACCAACAGGAACAGGCTGACATCCGGATCGCCAGACTCCAGAGTGGCCGTAAGCGAAACTGGTTCACTTGCGACAGCGCGCAGTGGATCAAGCGATGCGTCTGCAACCAGAGGTGCAGGATTGGCGATCCGAACGGGAAGGGATTTCGGGTCACCTTCGGCAGCAGCATTGTCGCGCGGGACGATCGTAACTGTGTACAGGCCGGCCTTGGCATAGAGATGCTCGCCCGCAAAACTGCGCGACGCGTCATCGACCACCAGCGTCTGCGTGGTGCCGTCGCCCCAATCCACGCGGACCGTGTGCGTGTCATTCAGGCCAGGATCGCCAACTATGCCCGACAGGGTGACGGCCGTGCCCTCCTCGACCGAGGGTGGGTCGATCTGGACCGACAGGATCTGCGGTGCGACATTCGCAACAACCGCCTGCAACAGGACCGCGTCACCAGTGTCGCC
>SKRW01000343.1 GCA_007118295.1 Paracoccaceae bacterium
GGGCGCGGGGGGCGCGGGGCGCTTTCGGTCATGTGGGCCGGGCAGGCAGTACCTGCGCGGCCCACAATCATTGCGCTGCGTTATGCCGTGACAGGGGCGTCGCGACCCATGCGCGCATCGAGCGACCATGCCCCGGCCCCGGCGATAAATACGGCAAGATATCCGCCTGCAAGGCCCAGGTTTTTCAGAAGTTGCGTCATCTGCATCTGGTCCGCCGGGTCGAAATGATACAGCACCCCCGACAGCACACAGAAAGCTGCCAGAGCAAGCGCCACGATCCGGGTCTGCAACCCGGCGATCAGGGCCAGCCCTGCGCCGATCTCAAACAATACAACCGGCCAGGCCAGGATCGCGGGGATACCGCCAGAGGCCATATATTGGCCGAAACCCTCGACATTGCCGAGTTTGCCAAGGCCTGCGACCAGAAACAGAAGGCCCAGCAGAATGCGGGCGGCGAGAAGAAGAGAAGCGTGTTGCATGAGGGTGTTCCTTGTTGCGTTGGGTATGCGCAGACATATGCGCAGCCCGGCCACGGGGTCCATTCTGCATCAGATCACAGCCCATGTGCGCGCCGGGCGCGCGCCGGGTGCGTGGCCAGCGGGTGGCCAGCGGTTGGCGTGTAGGGTGGGTGATTCTACCCACCCCTGTCCAACCTCTGCGGACAGGATGCCAGTGTCATGCAGGCGAAACCCTGCAAGGTGTGCCCCCTGATGCCTATTGCCCGGCGCGGGCCTTGCAGTCCCAGCGCCCGCTTTCCTCGGACCAGTATTCGGCCTCGACACCGGCGGCCACCATCGCCTTCCAAAGCACCCGTGCCTGTGCCAGTTCATCGGCGTCATTGCCGTCGAACATGACCCATAGCCGTTCCAGACCCGCGACTTCTGCCGGGTCGGCATCGGCGCGGTCTATGGCCATGACGATCTGCGCCCCATTGGGCGCATCAGGGGCCGTCGTCAGCAGCACGGGCTGGTCGGCATCATGCGGCCCGCCCGCCAGACCGTGGGGCAGAAAGGCAGCCTTGTCGCCCTGCCAGAGTGCGGCATCCAGTGCTGCCAGACGCGCGGGCGTGCGCCCGCGCACCACCACGCGCATCCCCTGACCCAGCGCGCGCACCAGCAGAGCGCGCGCGGTTACTTCGAGCGGGTTGCGGGTCAGGTGATAGAACAGCGCCTTGCCCATCGCGCGCGCTCAGCGGGTCTCGAACGCAGCTGCCACCAGCGCATCCAGCGCCAGCACCCCCCAGCCCGAGGCCCCTTTGGGCGCATGTGCGCTTTCGCCCTTGGTCAGGGCCACGCCTGCGATGTCCAGATGCATCCAGGGCGTGCCGTCCGTGATGAAGCGTTGCAGGAATTGCGCCGCCGTGATCGACCCCGCCGGACGCCCGCCCGTGTTCTTCACATCGGCGATGCGTGACTTGATCTGTGCATCATAGGCCGGGTCCAGCGGCATCCGCCACGCGCCTTCGCCCACATCACCTGCCGCTTTCAGGAACACCCCCGCCAAGGCGTCGTCATTGGCAAAGACGCCTGCCTTTTCATGCCCCAGCGCGATGATGATGGCCCCGGTCAGTGTGGCAAGATCGATCACCGCGCGCGGGCTGAACCGCTGTTGCGCGTACCAGAGCACATCGGCCAGCACCAGGCGCCCCTCGGCATCGGTGTTGATGACCTCGATCATGTCGCCCTTCATGGACCGCACCACGTCACCGGGCCGCTGAGCGCGCCCGTCGGGCATGTTTTCGACCAGCCCCACCAGCCCCACCACATGCGCAGGCGCGCGGCGCGCGGCAAGGGTCTGCATCAGCCCCACGGTGACTGCCGCGCCACCCATGTCCATGGTCATGTCTTCCATGCCCAGCGCAGGTTTCAGCGAGACACCGCCCGTGTCAAACATCACCCCCTTGCCGACCACCGCCAGCGGGGCACCCTCGGCCCCCTCCCAGCGCAGGATCGCCAGTTTCGAGGGGCATTCGGACCCCATGCCGACAGCCAGCATGGCACGCAGACCCGCGGCCTCCAGCGCGTCCTCATCCAGTATCTCGATCTTCAGCCCCAGACTGGCCAAGCCCTCGATCTGTGCCGCGAAACTTTCGGTGGTCAGCACATTTGCAGGCGCATTGACCAGATCGCGCGTCAGATGCACGCCGTTGACACGTGCCAGCACCGTTTCGAGGTCGGCCTGCGCCGCGTCGGGATCGCGCAGCATCATTCGGATGGGGCCGAAGCCGGGCTTGGGCTCGGATTTCTGCGCCTCATATTGATAGGCGCGCAACAGGGCAGCCTGCAACAGCGGGGCGGCTGGCAGCGCATCGGCACAGATCAGCATGGGGCTTGTGCCATGCGCCCGCCCGATGCTGGTTCCGGCCTTGCGCAATGCGGCTGCGTCAGGTTTGCGCGGCAGGCGGATCAGGTGCAATGCCTCGGCTTCAAGGCCCGCAGGCCAGTTCAGCGTCAGCCCCTCGCCTGCACGCAGCTTGGCGAAATCCGGGCTGGCCACGGCCCGCGCGACAGCGCCGCGCGTCAGGCGGTCGGCGCGGCGGGTGATCTGTGGCAAGGGGGTATCGATGTCTGCAAAGACGGCGATGCGGCCTTCATGCCCTGCAAGGGCGTCAAGGTCATTGGGCATGAATTCTGGGATGGGGTGCAGCGACATGACGCCTCCGAAGGTCTGGGTTCGTCCCAGACCTAGCGCGCTTGCCGCCCGAATGCCATGCCCGTGCGGATCAGAAGCGCAGGTTGAAATGCCGGGTCAAGCCGATTTCAGCCGTGATCTGGTCGCGCCGCCCCTGCTGGACGATGGGTGAGGCGGCCGCGTCGCCGCGCAACCGGTCAAAACGCAGGTTGCCGGTCACACCCCAGTCAGGCGAAAGCGCCTGATAGGCCCCCACTTCGAACCCCATGGAATGAAAGCCGCTTCCTGCCGTGTAGGCGGCCAGCCCGGACGGGCCCGATTCGGCCTGCGACACCCCGAAATAGGTCTGTGCGAATCGGCTGTTGCCAAATTCGGCGCGTGGCCCGGCATGCAGGACCAGCCCGCCATCGCCGCGATAGATCAGATTGGCACCGACCTCGCCCGAGAGGCCGCGGTGTCCGATCACGCCGTAGCGCAGGTCAGCAAAGACCTGCCAGTTCTGATCCGTGTAATGCACCCCGCCGCCCAGTTCGACCGAGGCTTTCACGTCATCCATCCCGGTCAGCCCGTCGCGTTTGGGAATGTAGCGGAAAGCCCCGCGCAGCCCGAAACCGGGCGCGAATTGTGCAGGCCCGTCCAGCGCCGTGCGATCTGCGTCACCCAGACTTACGCCACCGAACTGCAACCCGCTGAAGCTGAAGCGCGCCATGGGCGTCACTTCGGACCGGTTTGACCCGAAATAAGTTGGCCCCAGTGCGGCACCCCCGGTCAGACCAAAGGAAAACGCGCGATCCTGCGCCTGCGCGGGCAATGCTGCAAGTGCAAGCACACTTGCCGTCAGAGCGATTGGCAGAACCTTGGGCACAAACATTTCTACATCCTGATACAACGTCGATCGATGGTAAGACATAGGGCGTTATGGCGCGTAATACATCGCAAACCTGATAAAATTATTGTAGCGATGCAAAAGACACGCACAAGACACGTACAGGACAGGCATCCATGCAGTTTACAGTGGCGATTGACGGACCAGCAGCCTCAGGCAAGGGCACGATAAGCCGTGCGCTGGCGCAGGAATTCGGGCTGGCGCATCTGGATACGGGGCTTCTCTATCGCGCCGTCGCAATGAAGGGGGGCGATCCAGTGGCCGCCGCGCAGGCGCTGTCGCCCGAGGATCTGAAGCGCGCGGATCTGCGCAGCCTGCATGCGGGCGAGGCGGCCAGTCGTGTTGCCGTTCTGCCCGAAGTGCGCGCCGCCCTGACCGCGTTCCAGCGCACCTTCGCGCGGCGCGACGGGGGCGCGGTGCTGGATGGGCGCGATATCGGCACGGTCATCTGTCCCGAAGCCGAAGTGAAGCTGTTTGTCACCGCCAGCCCCGAGACGCGCGCGCGCCGCCGCTGGCAAGAGGCGGGCGAAGGCAATTTTGCCGAGGTGCTGGCACAGGTGCACGCGCGCGATGCGCGCGACACTGGCCGCGCCGATGCACCACTGTGCGCCGCCACGGATGCCGTGGTGCTGGACACGACCGATCTGAGCATCGAGGCGGCCGTGGCACAGGCCTGCGCGCTGGTCTCTGCACGGCTCAAAGGCTGATGGCGCGACGTCACGCTTGCCTGCGCGCAAGCCGTGCGGCCAATCTGAGATCCGCTTTACGGGGGAGGGGTGCTGGATGCGCAGGGTTCTGAAATGGCTGGGGCGCGGGTTGCTGGTACTGGCGGTGCTGGCACTGGCCGTCGGGCTGTGGAAACGCGAGGAAATCACGCGGCTGATGGCGGTGAACAGCCTCTTTGCCGAAGACCGGATCGTCGCCAATTTCTCGTCCATGAGCCGCATGTTCCTGCACCGTGAGATGCAGGCTGGCACGCCTGCGCCGCGGCCGCAAGGCCCGCAGGCTGACCTGCCCGAAGGGTTTGCCGACTGGCTGGCGGCGCGCAGTGTCACGGCCTATGTCGTGCTGAAAGACGGGCAGATCGTGGCCGAGGATTACCTGCAAGGCACGGGCGCAGAGGATTTGCGTATCTCGTGGTCAGTCGCGAAAAGCGTGCTGTCGATGCTTTATGGCATCTTGCTGGATGAGGGGACCGTGCCGGGGCTGGATGTGCCAGTTGTGCGCGCGGTGCCTGATCTGCGCGGTTCCGCCTATGACGGGGCCAGTATCCGCGATGTGCTGACCATGTCCTCGGGTATCCGTTTCAACGAGGATTATCTGGATTTCCATTCCGACATCAACCGCATGGGCCGCGTGCTGGCGCTGGGCCGATCCATGGACGGATTTGCGCAAGACCAGAACACGCGCGCGCGTGAACCGGGCAGCGTCTGGCAATATGTCTCGATTGATACGCATGTGCTGGGCATGGTGATCCGCGAGGCCACAGGCCGCCCGATCGCCGATCTGGTCGAGGAACGCCTGTTCGTGCCCATGGGGCTGGAGCGCGCGCCCTATTACGTGACCGACGGGTTCGGCGTGGCCTTTGTGCTCGGCGGGCTGAACATGACCACGCGCGATTATGCGCGGCTGGGCTTGCTGGTGGCACAAGGGGGCATGTGGGACGGGCAACAACTGGTGCCTGCCGACTGGCTGGCCGACTCGATCCGTCCGCAGGCACCGGGCGGGGCGCTTTATGGCTATCAGTGGTGGGTGCCTGCGGGGGCTGCCGAAGGCGAAGCGCTCGCGCGCGGGATCTATGGGCAATATGTCTATGTCGATTCTGCACGCGGGGTGGTCATCGCGCTGAACTCGGCAGATCGTCAGTTTCGCGCACCGGGGGTGCATTCCGAGATACTGACCATGTTCCGCAGTATTGCCGCAGGGTTGTGAGCAATGGCGGCCCTCTTCACGCGCCTGAACGGTCGCCTGCCCGGATTATGGCACGCGCTGGTGCTGGCCGGCGCGCTGGCAGGGGCGCTGTGGCTCGCGGCGCGGGTTGATGCGCTCTATCTTGCGGCGGGCCATCCGGTATCCCATGCGAAAGGCCAGCTTGCCTTTTCTGCCACTCGGATCGAATCGCATTTCGCCGCGATGGAGGCGGCAGGCACGCTGCACCTCTATGCGGCCTCGCAGCGACTGGATTTCGCACTGATCGCGGCGATTGCTCTGGTTGCGGTGCTGGCGGGCAGCTTTCTTGCGCGGCTGGGCGGGCCGGGCAGCCGGGGCTGGCAGGCGGGGCTGACAGGCGCGTGGCTGGGTGTGGCGGGGGCAGTCATGGATGCGGCAGAAAACCTTGCATCCTTTGCGATGCTGTCCAGCGCACAGGCCATACCGCAGGCGCTGGCGCTGGCCTATTCCAGCTTTGCGGCGGCGAAATTCGCCTGCCTTGGCCTTGCTGTGGTCGCGTTTCTTGTGGCGCTGCTGGTCGGTCTGGTCGAGCGGCTCGCCGGGGCTTACCGCCCGCGATAGGGCTCGACATATTGCAGCGCCATGTCCCATGGAAAGAAAATCCATGTGTCCTGACTGACTTCGGTGATGAAACTGTCCACCATGTCGCGGCCCATGGGTTTGGCATAGACCGTGGCAAAATGCGCCTTGGGGAACATGCGCCGCACCAGTTCCAGCGTCTTGCCGGTATCCACCAGATCATCGATGACCAGCACCCCTTCGCCCTGATCGCCCATGATGTGAGCCTGGGGGGCTTTCAGAACAACGGCCTCGGCCTGAGTCTGGTTGTCGTAGGATTTCACGCTGATCGTATCGACCACCCGGATGTCCAACTCGCGTGCGATGATCATCGCAGGGGCCAGCCCGCCGCGCGTGATCGCGACAACGGCATGCCATTGCCCGCCATCGGGGCCTTGCTTGTCCAGCCGCCAGGCCAGCGCGCGGCTGTCACGGTGGATCTGGTCCCAGCTTATGTGAAACCCTTTTTCATGCGGCAGACGGTCGGCCATGATGTTCTTCCCTCAGGTCGTGGCAAGTTTGACACCGAGCGCGGCAAGAAACCCGCCAAAGGCCCGGTCGATATACAGTTTGAAACGATGATAGGCGCGGCGCGGCGCGCCAAGGCTGAAGGCGCGCGCGACAGCCAGCGTGCAGATCAGTTCATTGACAAAGACCGACACAAGCAGAAGTGTGACCATCCACAGCGCCGTGCCCGGTGGCACAGCGGCCACGAAGACCGCGCCAAAGAATACGGCAGGTTTCGGGTTGGCAAGCTGCGCAAGCAACCCAAGGCGAAAGGCGGCTGGCGCAGATCGGGGCGTCGCGACTGCGGGTTCGGTCATGTCCAGTGGCACGCGCGCGTGTCGCCACATCTGAAATGCGATCCAGATCAGGAAACCCGCGCCTGCCAGCTTGAAGGCCCAGAACAGGGTCGGCGCGAATTGAAACAGCGCCGCCAGCCCGAACAGCGCCGCCATCGCCCAGATCACCGCCCCCAGCGCCAGCCCGAGTGACAGCCACAACCCGGTGCGGAAGCCTTGCGTGACACCTGTGCGCGCGGCCAGCAGAATCGCCGGGCCGGGGCTGGCGGCTGCGATCAGATGCGCCAGCCATGCCGCGAACAGGGCGGTCATGACTGCAGCTTTCGTGTGGGCAGGGCAGGGGTCATGGCAGGTCCGCCCCGTTCGGGCTGGCGGGCAGGGCCAACCGCGCCCCAAGGGCACCAAGCACCAGTGCAGCCCCCCGGTCCAGCCAGCGCCGCGCGCCCAGATAGGCCGCACGCGCCGCCGGGCGCGACAGCACCAGCGCGATCAGCGCATAACCCGTCACTTCCAGCAACAGGTGATTGGTGACGATCAGCGCAACCTGCGCAGGCGGCAGGCCCGCTGGAAAGATCACGACCAGCACCGCGGCGGCAAACAGCACCGATTTCGGGTTGGCCAGATTGACAAGCATCCCCATTCCAAACGCCCGCAGCGCCACGCGCCCGGTGGGGCGTTCGGGCAGGTCTGTCAGGGTCGCGCCCGCGTCGCGCCAGATATGCCAGGCCAGCCAGATCAGATAGGCCGCCCCCGCGAGTTTCAGCGCACCATATGCCCAGGGCACCAGCACAAACACCGCCTGCAACCCCAGAAACGCCGCCAATGTCCAGCCTGCGGCCACCAGCGCCAGCCCGCAGCCGGTTGCAATGCCAAGGCCAAGCCCCCCGCGCAGCGTGTTGCGCAGCGCATATAGCATCGCCGGGCCGGGGCTGAGGAATGCCGCCAGCAGCGTGATGTTGAACGCAAGGAGATGCGCCAGCGTCATCGGCTCAGTGGTCTTTCTTGCCGGTCACGACGTCGATATCGGGGGCGTCCACGGCCTTCATGCCCACGACATGATAGCCTGCATCGACATGCAGGTTTTCGCCCGTGGTGCCCGAACCAAGGTCCGAGAGCAGATACAGCGCCGCCTTGCCGACCTCTTCCTGCGTCACGTTGCGGCGCAAGGGCGAGTTCAGCTCGTTCCATTTCATGATGTAGCGGAAATCGCCGATACCGCTGGCCGCCAGCGTCTTGATCGGCCCGGCACTGATCGCGTTGCAGCGGATGCCGTCCTTGCCCAGGTCCTCGGCAATATACTTGACCGATGCTTCCAGCGCGGCCTTGGCAATGCCCATCACATTGTAATGCGGCATGACCTGTTCTGCGCCGTAATAGGTCATGGTCAGCAGGCTGCCCCCTTCGGGCATCAGCCGGGCGGCGCGCTGGCACACGGCGGTGAAGGAATAGACCGAGATATCCATCGTCATGGCGAAATTGTCGCGCGATGTATCGACATAACGCCCGCGCAATTCGGATTTGTCTGAAAAGCCAATCGCGTGAACGACAAAGTCGATCTTGCCCCACAGCGCCTCAAGCCCCTCGAACAACTGGTCAAGCGAGGCCATGTCGCTGACGTCGCATTCAAAGACACGCGGCGTGCCCAATTTTTCAGCCAAAGGCAGGACGCGCTTTTTCAGCGCCTCGCCCTGATAGGAAAAAGCCAGTTCTGCACCATGCTCTGCAAGCGCCCTCGCGATCCCCCATGCGATCGACTTGTCATTTGCCAGCCCCATAATCAGGCCGCGCTTGCCTGCCATCAATCCCGTCATCACAGTCCTGCCTTTTGTGAGGTTGCCATCCGGTTCTATGCGATCGCCCAAACCGCTGCAAGCGCGCCCGAGACCCCTTGTTTGCGCTGTCAAAAGCGGCTGCCGCACCAGCGGCAGGGGTTGCGTCACCTGTCAAAGGTGTTAACACTCTTTTAGGATACGAAATAGGGGCTGGCGCATCTTGTGCCGGTCCCGGATGCCATCGTCAGGCGCAGATATGTGCCGACGATACGGAGGGCACTTGAGCGACAGAAGTGGCATCTTTGCAGGAGGCGACCCGTTCGCTATCGCGCAACGCTGGCTGGATGAGGCAGAGTTGAGCGAACCCAACGACCCCAACGCCATCGCGCTTTCGACAGTCGATGCCGATGGCCTGCCGAATGTGCGCATGGTTCTGCTGAAAGAAATCCTTCCCGACAGTTTCGTGTTCTACACAAATTACGAAAGCGCGAAAGCTGTCGAGATCGAGGCGGCTGGCAAGGCCGCGTTTGTGGCGCATTGGAAATCACTGCGGCGGCAGGTGCGCGTGCGGGGGCTTGTCAGCCGGTTTGACGGACCCGAGGCAGACGCCTATTTTGCGTCGCGGTCGCTGAAAAGCCGTCTTGGCGCATGGGCGTCAAGGCAGTCGAGGCCACTGGGCACCCGTGCCGAATTGATCGCCGAGGTTGCGCGCCAGACAGCGCGGCACGGCACCAACCCGTCACGACCGCCCTTCTGGGGGGGCTACAGGATCGTTCCTGTCGAGATCGAGTTCTGGGCGGATGGCGCTTTTCGCTTGCATGACAGATTTTGCTGGAGCAGATCTGACCCCTTGTCCGTCTGGGACATACGTCGGCTGTCACCCTGACGCGACCGACAAAACTGGTTTCTGTTTCTTGTACATGTCGTGTAAGCCTTGAGGAAATGGTCAGCCAAGTCTGACCGAATAACAACAAGTGAGGCCCGGCCTATGACATCGGAAGCTTCGCCCGATCAAGTGATCGAGGGTGTCGTGAAATGGTTTGACTCGGCCAAGGGGTTCGGGTTCATCATCTCGAACGAGGCACGTTCGGATATTCTGCTGCATGCCAACGCGCTGCGAAACTACGGTCTGAGTTCGATCTGTGACGCCGCGCGTGTGCGCGTGACTGTTCAGGAAACGCCGCGCGGTTTGCAGACGCTCGAAGTGCTCGAAGTTCTGCCGCCAGAGGGCGAGATGGAAACCTCGGAGGCAACCCCTTTCGACGCAAGCCCGGTTGACCTGTCAATCCCGCTCGAACCGGGGCGGGTAAAGTGGTTCGACAAGGTCAAGGGATTCGGCTTTGCCAATGTTTTTGCGCGGCCCGACGACGTGTTCGTGCATATCGAGACGCTGCGCCGTGCGGGTCTGGCAGAGTTGCAACCCGGCGAGGCCATCGCGATGCGCGTGGTCGAGGGCGAGCGCGGGCGGATGGCAGCCTCGATCGAGCCGTGGGAGGCCGCGTTGCCCCGTGAACCGGGCACCAACGGCGCGTCGGAATGAGCCAGTTGTCTGCCGTTGCGCAGCGTCTGCTTGCATCGGCCCTTGTCGCATTGGCATGGCTGGTCTGGGGCGGGGCGGCGCATGCATCCTGCAGCCCCGATCAGGTGGATCTGCGCGGCCCCTGGGGGCAGGCGCGCTTTTCGGTCGAGATTGCCGATACCGAAGCCCTGCGCGCGCGGGGCCTGATGCACCGCGAACGACTGGCGCGGTCGAAGGGGATGCTGTTCATCTATGATGCGCCCACCGAGCCCGCCTTCTGGATGCGCAACACCCTGATTTCGCTGGACATGGTGTTCATCAACCCCGAGGGGCGCGTCACCCATGTCCACCACGAAGCGGTCCCGCATGACGAAACACCCATTCCCGGCGGACCAGATGTCCTGATGGTGCTGGAAATAAATGGCGGGCTGTCCCGCGCGCTGGGAATCGCGCCGGGCAGCGAATTGCGCCACCCGCGACTGGATCAGGGCACCGCAGTCTGGCCCTGTGATTGACGAGTGACTGACGAGAATTGTGCGGCGGGGTGAATTCAGGCTTTCCTCGCCCCGCCAACCCCGTTAAAGACGGCCCGAGTCGGGGCGTGGCGCAGCCTGGTAGCGCGACGGTTTTGGGTACCGTAGGTCGTAGGTTCGAATCCTATCGCCCCGACCAGTTCACAACAGATGATGATCCGCGATACGTCCATCCATGATAGTGAGCGCAGCAGGCTTGGCGCGCCGCGCCAC
>SKRW01000265.1 GCA_007118295.1 Paracoccaceae bacterium
CTGCATGGCATGGGCGAGCAGTTGCATGATCTGGTGCTGAAGGGCGAAGGCACGCGTTGCCGCATCTATGCGCCTGTCGGCGCGCACAAGGATTTGCTGGCCTATCTGGTGCGAAGGTTGCTGGAGAACGGGGCGAATTCGTCCTTTGTCAACCAGATCGTAGACGAAAGCGTGCCCCCCGAAGTGGTTGCCGCTTGCCCCTTTACCGCGCTGGAGAGTACCGGCACGGGCCCGAACCCGAAGATCACCACCGGGCCGGACCTGTTCGGGGCCGGACGGCGCAATGCACGAGGCTGGGATCTGACCGCCGAGGCCGATCTGGCCGAGATAGACGCGGCGCGCACGCCCTTCCGGGCGCAGCGCTACGCGATTGGCCCGCTGCTGGCGGGTCCGGTCACCGGGTCCGACGCCTATACCGCCACGAACCCCGCCAGCCCAAACGATACACTGGGCACAGTGACGCAGGCTGCGTCCCAGGATGTTGCAACCGCTCTGGACAGCGCGTCACCATGGCGGGCCGATGCCAGCCTGCGTGCAGAGGTGCTGTTGCGCGCCGCAGACCTGTATGAACAGCATTTTGGCGAGATTTTCGCGATACTGGCGCGCGAAGCGGGCAAGTCACAGGCCGATGCCGTGGGCGAATTGCGCGAGGCTGTGGATTTCCTGCGCTACTACGCATCGCAGGCGCAAAGCCTGACTGACCCTGCGCGCGGCGTGTTCACCTGCATCAGCCCGTGGAATTTTCCGCTGGCGATCTTCACGGGACAGATTGCGGGCGCACTGGCGGCAGGCAATGGCGTGCTGGCAAAACCCGCCGAACAGACCCCCATGATCGCGCACAAGGCCACGCAATTGCTGCATGAGGCAGGTGTGCCGCGCGAGGTGCTGCAACTGCTGCCGGGCGATGGCGCGACTGTAGGTGCGGCGCTGACCTCGGATGCACGGGTGGATGGGGTGGCCTTTACAGGCTCGACCGAAACCGCGCTGGCAATCCGGCGCGCGATGGCCGAGCATCTGGCCCCCGGTGCGCCCCTGATCGCCGAGACAGGTGGGCTGAACGCGATGGTGGTGGACAGCACCGCCCTGCCCGAACAGGCTGTGCGCGATGTGCTGGCATCTTCCTTCCAGTCGGCAGGGCAGCGTTGTTCGGCCCTGCGGTGCCTGTATGTGCAGGAGGATATCGCCACAGAGTTTCAGACGATGCTCTATGGCGCGATGGACGAATTGCGGCTGGGTGATCCGTGGGACCTGACCTGCGATGTCGGTCCGGTGATCGATGCCGACGCACAAGAGCAGATCACCGCCTATGTGACCCACGCGCGCCAAGAGGGGCGTGTGTTGCATGAAACGAGCGCGCCGAAAGACGGGCGATTTGTTGCGCCCGTTGTGATCCGTGTGTCAGGCGTTGGCGCGCTGGAGCGTGAAGTCTTTGGCCCGGTGCTGCATCTGGCCACGTTCCGCGCCACGGATCTGGACCGGGTGCTGGCCGATGTGAATGCCACCGGCTATGGGCTGACCTTCGGGCTGCACACCCGGATCGATGGCCGCGTTCAGCATGTGGTCGAACGTGTCGCGGTCGGCAATGTCTATGTCAACCGCAACCAGATCGGTGCCGTCGTGGGCAGCCAGCCCTTTGGCGGCGAGGGGCTGTCGGGAACTGGCCCCAAGGCCGGCGGGCCGCATTATGTCGGGCGGTTTACACACCGTGCGGCCGAGCAGGTGACCACCCCCTGCCCGCCCCTGCCACGCCCGCAGGTCGAGGCCGCATTGCGTCAGGCAAGCGAAGGGGCGCGCGCGCAACCGCCGCAGGAAATGCCCGGTCCGACCGGCGAGACGAACCGGCTGGCAGCAACAGCCCGTCCGCCCTTGCTGTGCCTTGGCCCCGGCAACGACCTTGCCAAGGCACAGGCACAGGCAGTGCGCGCCCTTGGCGGCGTCGCGGTCGCGCTTGGCGGCCTGCCCGAGGATCTGGAGACGCTGGAAGGATTTGGAGGCGTTGTATTCTGGGGAGACGCGGCGCAGGCCCGCGCTATCGCGCGGGCTCTGTCACGGCGGTCAGGGCCGATCCTGCCATTGATCACCGAGTGGCCGGATGCCACCCATGCGATGCTGGAGCGGCATCTGTGCGTGGATACGACCGCCTCGGGCGGGAATGCGCAACTGCTGGCGGATGTGAGTGGCTGAGGCCGTGCAAGGGGGGCTCTGCCCCCCGCGCGCTACGCTTACTCCCCCCGGGATATTTCGGCAAAGACGAATGGGAAGGTGGTGTCCTGTCCATCGGAAGCGGGCCTTGGGATGACGGCTGGCGCGAGGAGCGGCGCGGTTACTCGGCGGCTGCGGCAGTTGCGGCCTCAAGCTCGGCTGCCTTGCGTTCGACCTGCTCGACAATATGCTCGACCATCTGCTCGTTGCTGAGCTTGTGGCTTTGCTTGCCTGCCAGATAGACCATGCCCGCGCCTGCGCCACCGCCAGTGAAACCGACATCGGTCATCAGCGCCTCACCCGGCCCGTTGACCACGCAGCCGATGATTGAAAGGCTCATGGGGGTCTTGATATGGGCAAGGCGTTCTTCGAGGATGCTGACTGTCTTGATGACATCGAACCCCTGCCGCGCGCAGGAAGGGCAGGAGATGATGCTCACACCGCGATGGCGCAGGCCGAGGGATTTGAGAATCTCATAGCCGATCTTGACCTCTTCGACCGGATCGGCGGAGAGCGAAACGCGGATCGTGTCACCAATTCCCATCCATAGCAGATTGCCCAGACCGATGGCGGATTTGACAGTGCCCGAGATCATACCACCTGCTTCGGTGATGCCCAGATGGATGGGGGCATCGGTCGCTTCGGCCAGCCCCATATAGGCGGCAGAGGCCATGAACACATCCGAGGCTTTCACGCTGATCTTGAAATCGTGGAAATCATTGTCCTGCAGGATGCGGATATGGTCGAGGCCGCTCTCGATCATCGCATCGGGGCAGGGTTCGCCATATTTTTCCAGCAGATGGCGTTCCAGAGAGCCGGCATTGACGCCGATCCGGATGGAGCAGCCATTATCGCGCGCGGCCTTGATGACGTCGCGCACGCGCGACGCATCGCCGATATTGCCAGGATTGATGCGCAGGCAGGCAGCGCCCGCCTCGGCGGCCTCGATCCCGCGTTTGTAGTGGAAATGGATGTCGGCCACGATGGGCACCGGGCTTTCGCGCACCACCTCGCGCAGCGCGCGGGAGGCCGCCTGATCGGGCACCGAAACGCGCACAATGTCGGCCCCTGCCTCGGCGCAGGCGAGAATCTGACGGATGGTGGCGGGCGCATCACCCGAGTCGGTGTTGGTCATGGTCTGCACCGTGATGGGCGCATCGCCCCCCACAGGGACGGACCCGACCATGATCTGCCGGGATTTGCGCCGCGGTATATTGCGCCAGGGTCGAATGTGGTTGTGATCCATTTGCGCAACTGCCTCTGACTGTAACCTGTAGGTGGGAAGATAAGCGAAAGGCATGGCAGCGGCAACGGCAGTGCCGGGTTGCATACAGAAAAAAGCCCGCGCACGAGGGCACGGGCCTTTGAGGAACTACGTCATGACCATAGCATCACGGGCGCTTGCGCGGGGATGTTATTGCAGCGAATCACCGGAACGTGAAGGCGCTCAGTTCTCGACCTCGGCCACATCCACGAAATCGCGAAGGTCACGGTCATCAATCAAGTTGGCTTGCGAAAAGCGTTCGGTGACAGCCTCTGGCGACAGGGCGATCTGATCGACCACCTGGGCACCGGGTGCCGTGGGACCGAAGGGCATGCCATCAACCAGCAGATAGACCGACCCCGAATTGCCCGCACGCAATGTCGGCGGGGTTTCCGATTGCGGCACGGTGAAACGCTCGCCCGCATCAAGAACCTTTTCGAACAGAACTGTGCCGTCAGCACCCCGCACACGAATCCAGCTTGGGCGGACCGCAAGCAGTTCCAGCTTGGGAGGGCCGTCCTGTGTCACGCGGGCCATACCGGGCACAGGCACACCTTCTTCGGCTTCGGCCAGGGCAGAAGCGACTGCCGCGCGGAAATCGGTGCTGTCAACATCGGGCGACGCCTCGCGCGGGTTGATCGCGGCAATCGGGCCGTCGCGCGAAACGATAACCGGCGCATCCAGCGCTTCGGGACGATAATCGCGTACCACACCTTGCGCCGGTTGCACGGCAGCATCACTGGACTGGCCCACGCGCAACGAGGGTTCTTCTGCGACACCCATGCGCGGCGCCGCACCTGCGACCACGGGGTCCAGATCGTCCAGCACCTCGGGCGACTGGTCGGCTGGCGCAAGGTTGACGCGCTGCACTTCGCGCAGAACGGTCCACCCACCAAAGCCCACACCGATGATCAACAGCAACATGACCGCGATAGACCCGACGGCAACGGGATCGATCCGTCGCCACAGCGGATCAGGCTCTGAGGCCATTCGCGTGCGCGACAGCAACCCTTGTGAGAAATCGCGATTGGACGCGTGCTCCAGCACAGGACTGCCGGAGGTCGAACGGCTGAGTTCTGGCGTGACCGAGAAATTCGTCTCGGCACAGAATTTTGCGTAGCACCAATCCGGGTCCATCCCCAGATAGCGTGCATAAGAGCGTACATAGCCCGCGACGAAGCTGGTCGCCTCGAACGCCGACAGATCGCCCGCTTCGATCGCGGCGATATATGTTGCCCGGATATGTAGTTCGCGCTGAACATCAAGAAGCGACTTGCCCAAGGTCGCCCGTTCACCACGCATCAGATCGCCCAGACTGACTTCGAATTCATCAAAGCCCACCGACCCACGGCGGGTCGGTTCCGGTTCGTTCTGTTCAGGCTTGCTGCCAAACCATTTCATTGCCCGCCCCTAGATACCGCCAATTTGTTTTTTCTCACTCGTACACGAAACACGCCATCCGCAGTTGCCCCACGTGACGACTGTCTCACATCATAGTGATTTCTTCGCAGAATTGAAGCGTTAACAGTACTCAGGCGGAAATTTCGGCGCGATTCAGCGCACAATGCGACCAAAGCCCATCCATCGCGCGCACCAGATCGTCGATCATACGCGGCTGATGCACGGGAGATGGCGTAAAGCGCAGCCGCTCGGTGCCACGGGGCACAGTGGGGAAGTTGATCGGCTGCACATAGATGCCATACCGTTCCAGCAGCATATCCGAAATCAGCTTGCAATGGACCGGGTCGCCCACATGCACAGGCACGATATGGCTGCCATGGTCAATGATCGGCAGCCCCAGCCCGCGCAGCCGCATCTTGAGGATGCTCGCGTTTTCCTGCTGCTTGTCTCGCAGGTGCTGTGCGTGTTTCAGGTAATTGACCGAAGCTGCGGCGCCTGCTGCCACGGCTGGAGGCAGCGATGTGGTAAAGATGAATCCCGGCGCGTAGGACCGCACGGCATCGCACATCTTGGCCGACGCCGCGATATAGCCACCCATCACACCATAAGCCTTGGCCAGCGTCGCGTTGATGATATCGATGCGGTTCATCAGCCCTTCACGCTCGGCCACGCCCGCGCCGCGCGGGCCATACATGCCGACCGCGTGCACTTCGTCGATATAGGTGAGCGCGCCGAACTCGTCAGCGAGATCGCATATTTCCCTGATCGGCCCGAAATCGCCATCCATCGAATAAATTGATTCGAAGGCGATCAGCTTGGGTGCCTTGGGATCGTCCGCTTCGAGCAGTTCGCGCAGATGGGCCACGTCATTGTGGCGAAATATGCGCTTGGCACCCCCATTGCGACGCACGCCCTCAATCATCGAGGCATGATTCAGCGCGTCCGAATAGATGATCAGCCCCGGAAACAGCTTGGGCAGGGTCGAAAGCGTGGCATCATTCGCGATATAGGCAGAAGTGAAGATCAGCGCAGCCTCTTTCTGGTGCAGATCGGCCAGCGCAGCTTCCAGCCGCTTGTGAAAGACAGTTGTGCCCGAAATATTGCGTGTCCCGCCCGACCCCGCGCCTGTGGCGTCGATGGCTTCGTGCATCGCCTCCAGCACGACCGGTTGCTGACCCATGCCCAGATAGTCATTGCCGCACCAGACGACGATGTCTTGCTGGCGGCCATCGGGCCGGGTCCAGACCGCGCGGGGAAAATGGCCCTTGCGACGTTCGATATCAATGAAGGTCCGGTAGCGCCCTTCGTCATGCAGTCGGTTCAGGGCGACATCTAGTGCAGCAGTGTAGTCCAAGACCCTCTCCTCGCCAGTCAGCTGGGTATATTCAAATCTTTCTATCTCATGGCCCGAGATGGGCAAAGAAAGATCCTCATTCTTGTTAGAATTATTCCAGCCCGATATCCGCCGAACATGACATAGATCAATCCCGAGGACAGGTTTTTGCCCCCTGTTTCGACGCGACCGCTTGTCGCGCTCTTGCCCCGAACCCAAGCCCTGCTGACATTTTTGTTGCGCAGAAAGGGATCTCGGGTCGCCAAGGGTGGTGTGACAGGTGGAGCGCTGCGCCCAGATGACGCGGCCAGTTCGCGCTGAACATAGCGGCGAAACACTGCCGAATCATGCCCTTCAGCCTGTAATAGGCGCAGCGGCCGACCACCTGTACGCACCAGATCAGACACCAGGCAGGGTGATTTGCTGCCCCTATATCTGGCGGCCATGACGGCGCAGATGACAGGCCCTGCATCGACTACCGCGCTATTCCGGGCTTATTTCGAGCACGATCTGGCAGTCATCTCCACCATTCCGTGCCGCATTGCATTCGTCCAGCGCCGCAGTGCGGGCCTGTTCCAGATCGGGCAGATCACCGATGGCAACCGCCGAATCAACCGGCATGCCATCGCGGATGAACCCTTCGGCAGGCGCGACCGCCAAAGCCGCGAATCGCCCGCCTTCGGGCACGAACAGCGCAAGCGCATCGGTGCTCTGGCCGATCACGCGCAAGGTCGCGGTTTCTTCCTCGGTCAGGAAGGGATGCAGGATCACTGTCACGCTTGCACCTTGCAGCGCAAAGCGTTCGACCTCTTGAGCGGGCACCGCTGTGGCGACCCAGACAAGCGCTAGCGCGGGCATGATTGTTCTGAGCATGAAGACCTCCGGAATCACTGGATAACTTTCTGAGGTTATATCCGGTAAGTCGGTTCTGGACAGCCTGCAACGCTCTGTTACGTTGCGACCCAAATGACGAGAAGGAACCATTCCATGCCCCACGACCTAGATGCTGTTCTGAACCAGATCGATCAGGACCTGCCAGACAGCCTCGACCGGCTGTTCGCGTTGCTGCGCATCCCGTCAATCTCAACCGATCCGGCGCATGATGGCGATGTCGCGCGCGCCGCGGACTGGCTGGTGCAGGACCTTGAATCCCTTGGGCTTTCGGCTAAGGCCGATCAGACGGCAGGGCACCCGATGGTCGTGGCCCAGGGCGGGGCGGCAGAGGGGCCGCATCTGCTGTTCTACGGACACTATGATGTCCAGCCCGTCGACCCGCTGGACCTTTGGGATCGCCCCCCTTTCGAGCCTGAAATGCAGGACACCCCCAACGGAAAAGTGATCCGCGCGCGCGGTGCTTCCGATGACAAGGGCCAGATGATGACCTTCATCGAGGCCTGTCGCGCATGGATCAAGGTGCATGGCAGCCTGCCGGTCAGACTGACCTTCTGTCTGGAAGGCGAAGAGGAAAGCGGCTCGCCCTCGCTGGTCCCGTATCTGGAAGCGAACCGCGACGCGTTGCAGGCTGATCTGGCGCTGATTTGCGATACCGGGCTGTTCGATGCGCAAACCCCTGCTGTGACCACCATGCTGCGCGGCTTGCTGGGCGAAGAGATCATCATCCACGGCCCGGCACGCGATCTGCATTCGGGCAGTTTCGGTGGCGCAGCCATGAACCCGGCCCGCGTGCTGGCGCGTATTCTGGCCGATCTGCACGACGATCAGGGCCGCATCACGGTGCCGGGTTTCTATGACGATGTGCCAGAAATTTCGGATGAGTTGCGCGCGCAGTGGGATGGACTTGGTTTTGACGCTGACGCGTTTCTCGGGGCGGTCGGGCTGAAACACCCGGCGGGCGAGACCGGACGCACGGCGCTGGAAATGATCTGGGCGCGACCAACCTGCGAGATCAATGGCATGATCTCGGGTTACACGGGCGCGGGGTTCAAGACTGTCCTGCCCGCGCGCGCCTCGGCCAAGGTCAGCTTTCGTCTGGTCGGGCAACAGGACCCGCACAAGCTGCGCGTGGCCTTTCGCGACTTCGTGCAGGCACGGGTGCCCGATGATTGCCGCGTCGAGTTTCTGGAACATGGGGCATCGCCGGCTTCGGTCATGGAAACAGGCCACCCGGCCTTTGAAGCGGCGCGCGCGGCGCTGTCGCAGGAGTGGCCGAAACCGGCTGCCTTTGTCGGCGCGGGCGGGTCGATCCCGATTGCGGGTTACTTCAAATCCATCCTTGGCATGGATTCGATGCTGATCGGGTTTTCCAAGGATGATGACCAGATACACTCGCCAAATGAAAAGTATGATCTCGACAGCTATCACCGTGGAATCCGGTCATGGGCGCGGATTCTGGACGCGGTTGCAAAGGTTTGAACGACAATCCTATAGCCCTGCCAGAAGTTCGGCAGGATCTGCGCGATGCAGGATTTGTGCAAGATCCCTACCCGGCCTATGACCGCATGCGCGCGCTTGGGCCACTGGTGTATTGGCACAATCTCGACATGCCCTGTGCAGTCAGTTTTGCAGCGGCCAATGCCATATTGCGCGACAGGCGCTTTGGCAGGGTACCCTTGACGCCCCCGGCGCACCCGGACCATCTGGCCCCATTCTATGCGGTGGAAGCGCATTCCATGCTGGAGATGGAGCCACCCCACCACACCCGCCTACGGGGTCTTGTGTTGCGGGCCTTCACCTCGCGGCGGATCGCGGCGCTGGCACCCGAGATCGACGCGCTGGCGCACCAGCTTATCGATGCACTGCCCGACGAACCGTTCGATCTGATCACCGAATTTGCCCAACCTCTGCCTGTCATCATCATCGCGCGGCTGCTGGGTGTCCCTGAAACCATGGCCGCCGACCTGCTGCGCTGGTCACGCGCCATGGTCGCCATGTATCAGCCGGGACGCACCCGCGCGCATGAGGATCTGGCGGTCGCGGCAACGCGGGAATTCGTGGATTTCCTGCGCGACCATATCGCGGCGCGCCGTACCCGCCCGGCGGATGACCTGATCACCCATCTGATTGCCGCCGAACAGGACGGCGCGACCCTGAGCACGGATGAGATGATCTCGACCTGTATCCTGCTGCTGAATGCAGGCCATGAGGCGACAGTGCACACGCTGGGGAACACCACCAAGACCCTGCTGGAAACCGGACACTATGCGCAAGCCCCCATCACCGACGCGCTGATCGAGGAATGCATGCGCTTTGACGCGCCGCTGCACCTGTTCACCCGCTGGGCCTATGACGACATCGACGTGATGGGCCGATTGATCCCGCGCGGCACGCAAGTGGCGTGCCTTCTGGGGGCGGCCAACCGCTGCCCACGGCATTGGGACGACCCGGCGCAATTTGATCCGACGCGCACGGTCAAGCCGCATCTGTCGTTCGGGGCCGGGCTGCATTTCTGCCTTGGCGCACCGCTGGCACGCCTGGAATTGCAGCGCGCGCTGGCCGTCCTTACCGCACGTCTGCCCGGTTTGCGACTGATCGAGGCACCGAAATACGCGGATATCTATCATTTTCATGGGCTCGAAGCACTACAGGTCGCCCGTGCCTAGGCCCTTTCCCTTGCACCCGCGCAAGATATGTTTCACATCAGGCGCAAGCCGCGCTCCAGTAGCGCAAGGAATGAATCAGGCGGGAAAGACGGCATGACGGCATTTGAGAAACCGACCGAAGATATCTCTGTTCGCGATGTGTTCGGCATCGATTCTGACATGAAGGTGAAAGCCTTTGCCGAAGCAATCGATCGCGTGCCCGCCATCGACCCGACCTACAAGTTCGACCCGGACACTACACTCGCGATTCTCGCAGGTTTTGCCTACAACCGGCGTGTGATGATCCAAGGCTATCACGGCACCGGCAAATCCACGCATATCGAACAGGTTGCCGCGCGGCTGAACTGGCCGTCGGTGCGGGTCAATCTCGACAGCCACATCTCGCGCATCGACATGATCGGCAAGGACGCGATCAAGCTGCGCGACGGGGTGCAGGTGACCGAGTTTCAGGAAGGAATCCTGCCCTGGGCACTGCGCAACCCGGTTGCAATCGTGTTTGACGAATATGACGCGGGCCGCCCCGATGTGATGTTCGTGATCCAGCGCGTGCTGGAACATGACGGCAAGCTGACGCTTCTGGACCAGAACGAGATCATCACCCCGCACCCGTCTTTCCGGCTGTTCGCCACCGCGAACACCGTTGGGCTGGGCGATACGACGGGCCTGTATCACGGGGTGCAGCAGATCAATCAGGCGCAGATGGACCGCTGGTCGCTGGTAGCGACGCTGAACTACCTGAGCCATGATGCCGAAACCGCCATCGTGCTGGCCAAGAACCCCACCTATAACACGGCCAAGGGACGGCAGGAAATCAGCCAGATGGTGACTGTGGCCGACCTGACCCGCACTGCATTCATGAATGGCGATCTGTCCACTGTGATGTCGCCGCGCACGGTGATCAACTGGGCCGAGAATGCACGCATCTTCCGGTCTATCGGCTATGCGTTTCGTCTGTCGTTCCTGAACAAGTGCGACGAGTTGGAGCGCAAGACAGTGGCCGAGTTCTACCAGCGCTGCTTTGACGAGGAATTGCCGGAATCAGCCGTCAGCATGGC
>SKRW01000221.1 GCA_007118295.1 Paracoccaceae bacterium
AAGCCGCGTGCGCGACATGTTCGAACAGGCCAAGAAGAACGCACCCTGCATCGTGTTCATCGACGAGATCGACGCAGTTGGTCGGTCGCGTGGCGTGGGTTACGGCGGTGGAAATGACGAACGCGAGCAGACGCTGAACCAGTTGCTGGTCGAAATGGACGGGTTCGAGGCCAATGAGGGCATCATCATCGTCGCGGCCACCAACCGCCCCGATGTGCTGGACCCGGCCCTGTTGCGCCCCGGTCGCTTTGACCGTCAGGTGCAGGTGCCGAACCCCGACATCAAGGGCCGCGAGCGAATCCTGGGCGTGCATGCGCGCAAGGTGCCGCTGGGGCCGAATGTGGACCTGCGCATCATAGCGCGCGGCACACCGGGCTTTTCGGGGGCCGATCTGGCAAACCTCGTGAATGAAGCCGCGCTGATGGCGGCCCGGTCAAACCGGCGCTTTGTGGTGATGGATGATTTCGAGAATGCCAAGGACAAGGTCATGATGGGCTCGGAGCGCCGCTCCATGGTCATGACCGAGGACGAGAAGAAGCTGACCGCCTACCATGAGGCCGGTCATGCAGTGGTGGGCTTGCATGTTCCCGAACATGACCCGATCCACAAGGCCACGATCATCCCGCGTGGGCGTGCGCTGGGTCTGGTGCTGTCCCTGCCAGAGCGCGATCAGTTGTCGGTCAGTTACCGCAAGTACAAGTCCAAGATCGCCATGGCTATGGGCGGACGCGTTGCCGAAGAACTGACCTTTGGCGAGGACGCTGTGACGTCGGGTGCGGCCAGCGACATTCAGCAAGTGTCCAAGATCGCGCGCGCAATGGTCACGCAATTCGGTTTTGACGAAGAACTGGGTTATGTCGATTACGCCAACGAGCAGCAAAGCTATCTGGGCAACTATGGCGGTGGTCGCAACCATGCCGAACTGACCCAGAAGCGGATCGACGACAAGGTGCGCGAACTGGTGAATGAAGGCTATGAGACCGCCAAGCGCATCCTGACCGAGCATCGCGACGAATTGGAAAATCTGGCGCAGGGCCTGCTGGAATACGAAACCCTGACCGGGCCGGAAATCGCGCGTGTCATGCGCGGCGAACCCCTGAACCGTGGTGACGATGACGAAGACGGGCAAGCCGGAAACGCGCCCTCGGTCGCGGCCATCCCGAAAACACGCGGTCGCAAGCGCGGCAGCGAAGGGGATGGCGGACTGGAGCCGGAGCCTTCGGCCTGAGGCTGACATGTTAGCGACTGACGCCCCGACCCCACAGGGTCGGGGCTTTTTCATGCCCAAGGCCCGTTGTCATGCCCGCCCTCAAACCCGTGTCCTTTGATGCCGAAATCACATGGCTCGGGCGTGTTCCCGATCGCAGCGTGCAGCTTGAAAGTGTCGCCTGCAGGGCGCTTGAACTGACCTTTGCGGGCCCTTTGGGCGAGGCGCATGCCGGGCTCACCCGCCCGTCCTGCTCGCGGGTGGCGGCGCTCTACACGCGCGGCACCAACATTCGCAACACGCGCCAGATCTGCATCATGTCAGCCGAGGAACTGGCCCTGATTGCACGCGATATGGCTCTTGCAGAACTCGACCCGACCCTTGCCGGGGCGTCACTGGTTGTGCGCGGTGTGCCGGATCTGACCCACCTTCCCCCCTCAACCCGCCTGCTTGCACCCGGTGGTGCCTGCCTTGTGGTGGATATGGAAAACCGCTCTTGCACATTGCCTGCGCGCCCGATCGAGCGCGCGCATCCCGGCCATGGCGCAAGCTTCAAACCTGCGTCACAGGGGCGGCGCGGCGTGACCGCCTGGGTCGAGGCAGAGGGCACGATTCATCTTGGCGACCGGTTGCGCCTGTTCGTTCCCGACCAGCCAGTCTGGGACGGGACGCGCGCAATCAGTCCAGAATGATGGCCGCGCGCGCAAACTCTTCGCGCAGCACCTGCCCGTCCGGAAACACCACTTCGACGGTCACGCGCTCGATGCTGTTCAGGTCATAGGCGACAAAGGGCAATTCGCGAATGGCGTTGGGCTGGTTGGTGTCACGGTGGCAAGGCTCCATCTGCAACGCAACATCGGGCGCGGCCCCGTTCAGCCCGTAGCGGAACGCGCTGACCCCGCACCGCCAGCTTAGCAGATGCGAGAAATACAGCAGATCGCGCCCGGTTGTCGTGCCAATCGCGATCCAGTTGCCGCGTGTCAACTCGATGATCGGCTGCACCTCGGCCTGCGTGGTGAAATTCTGCGCCGACGCCACCTGCCCCATTCCAAGGGCCAGAACCACCCCGACCATTGCCCCGCTGACATGCCCCATGACGCCTCCACTCCTGTCAGACCACCAGATGCCGTAACCCTTGCGTCACATCCGTTCGCAGCGCCAGACGCAGTGCCGCATCATCGCCCGCGCGCAGGGCTTCCAGTATAAGCCGGTGATGTGGTGGGGCTGTCGTCCGTTTCAGGCGCGTGTAAAGCGCGCGCATCGTCGGCCCCAGTTGCAGCCACACCGTTTCCAGCAGCCCCAACATGGCAGGGCTTTGCGCACGCAGATAGAGCGTGCGGTGAAATTCCAGATTTGTGCGGATATACTCGACCGGGTCCTGCCGGTGGATCGCGCGGGCATTGGAGTCGTTTATGCTCTCCATCCGGTCGATCAGTGCCAGATGCGCCCGGCGCAGCGCCCGGCTTGCCAGTTCCGGTTCCAGCAGTGCGCGGATCGAGGCAAGCTCTTCAATCCGCTCGTTGCTGAGTTCCGGTGTCGCCACCCGCCCCGAAGCCGAAAAAGTCAGCGCGCCCTCGGCGGTCAGGCGGCGCACGGCCTCACGCGCGGGGGTCATGCTGACACCGAAACTCTTGCCGATACCGCGCAATGTAAGGGGGGTGCCGGGGAACAACTCGCCATGCATCACCTGTTGGCGCAGCCCGCGATACACGCGGTCATGCGCCAGTTGTGCGGGGGGGTCAGCCAGTGCGGGGCGAAGGATGGAGGATTGCATGGGAATAATGTGATCACAGATCATCGCGCCGGTCAATCGTATCCGCTGCGCGGTTCCGCCAATTCCCTTGCGTGAGAACATCCATTTCGGTAAACAAAACTTACCAATTTAGCGGAGGGACCATGCCAGTCATTACCAATATCGAGGATTTGCGCCGCATCTACGAACGGCGCACACCGCGCATGTTCTATGACTACGCGGAATCCGGCAGCTGGACCGAGCAGACCTTTCGCGAGAATATCAGCGATTTCAAGCATATCCGCCTGAAACAACGCGTCGCGGTCGATATGTCGGGCCGTTCGACCCGTGCCAGCATGATCGGCGAAGATGTCGCCATGCCGGTGGCGCTGGCCCCGGTGGGCCTGACCGGCATGCAATCGGCCGATGGCGAGATCAAGGCCGCCCGCGCCGCCGAGAAATTCGGCGTGCCCTATACCCTGTCCACGATGTCCATCTGCTCGATCGAGGATGTGGCCAAACACACAAAAAAACCGTTCTGGTTTCAGGTCTATACGCTGAAAGACGATGATTTCATGCGCCGCCTGTTCGAGCGCGCGCATGCGGCCAATTGCTCTGCCATCGTCATCACCGTCGATCTGCAGGTGCTGGGCCAGCGCCACAAGGACCTGAAGAACGGCCTCTCTGCCCCGCCCAAGCTGACCGCGAAATCCATCGCCAACATGATGACGAAAATCCCGTGGGGGCTGGAGATGCTGGGCACCAAGCGGCGTTTCTTCGGCAATATCGTCGGCCATGCCAAGGGTGTGACGGACCCCTCTTCGTTGTCCACATGGACCGCCGAAGCCTTTGATCCGGCGCTGGACTGGAACCGCATCGCGCAGTTCAAGGAATGGTGGGGCGGCAAGGTCATCATCAAGGGCATCATGGAACCCGAAGATGCGCGCCGCGCCGTCGAGATCGGGGCCGATGCGATTGTCGTGTCTAACCACGGTGGCCGCCAGCTTGATGGCGCAGTGTCATCCATCCGCATGCTGCCCTCGATCATGGACGCCGTGGGCGACAAGGTCGAGGTGCATCTCGATTCGGGCATCCGGTCAGGGCAGGACGTGCTCAAGGCATTGGCACTCGGGGCCAAGGCCACCTATATCGGGCGCGCCTACACCTATGGTCTGGGGGCGATGGGACAGGCGGGCGTGACCAAGGCGCTGGAGGTCATCCACAAGGAACTCGACACCACCATGGCACTTTGCGGCGAGACCGATGTGAAGAACCTTGGTCCTCAGAACCTGTATGTCCCGCAGGGGTTCGGCGACCCGACAGTGCTGCTCTGACACCAGATGTAGCCGGGCCTCTTTGCGACGCCCGGCTTCATCTTGCCGGAAATACTCAGATCAGCCCCGGCAACCACCGGGCGCGACGACAGCAACCTCAGATCTCGCCCCGGAACAACTGGTCCATTGTCATCGACGGTTGCGCGCAGCCTGCCTCGCCCACGATCCGCGCGGGGATGCCCGCGACCGTCTTGCGCGCAGGCACATCTTCAAGCACCACCGAGCCAGCGGCAATCCGTGCGCAATCGCCCACACGGATATTGCCCAGCACCTTGGCGCCTGCCCCGATCAGCACGCCGCATCCGATCTTGGGGTGGCGGTCGCCATCTTCCTTGCCGGTCCCGCCCAGCGTGACCGAATGCAGCATCGAGACATTGTCGCCCACGACCGCTGTTTCGCCAATCACGATGGAATGGGCGTGGTCGATCATGATCCCCTTGCCGATCTGTGCGCCGGGATGGATATCGACCCCGAACACCTCGGACACCCGCATCTGGATCAGGCTGGCAAAATCTACCCGCCCCTGACCGCAAAGCCAATGCGCGATGCGGTAGGCCTGGACTGCCTGAAACCCCTTGAAATACAGCAAGGGTTTCATGAAGCGATTACAGGCCGGGTCGCGCTCGAACGTGGCCACGATATCGGCGCGCGCGGCCTCGCCCAGACTGGCGTCATCAGCATGGGCGGTATCCATGATTTCGCGCAAAATCTGTTCGGACAGTTCCGCCGACGCCAGTTTCTGCGACAACCGGAAGGCCAGCGCCTGTTCGAGCGTCTGATGATGCAGGACCGAGGAATGGAACATGCCGCCCAGCAGCGGCTCTTGCGTGACCGCTTGCCGGACCTCGTCGCGAATACGCTCCCAGACCGGATCAACCGTCTTGAGCTGGCCTCTGGGGCGGGAATGGGTCGGCATGCGCGTCTCTCCTGATCCGGGCGCGGTATCGCCCTTGGGGCGCAACATAGTCGCTTGTTCGTGAAAAACAACGCCCTCCTGTTGCACGGTCGGACAGGTCAGGTCCCTGCAAGTGCCTGCAACACCCGCAGGCGTGCAGGTGGAATGCGTGCTGTCTCGACAGCGGCGAAAACATGCAGCGTGTCGAGATCCGGGTCGCAGATCGCGTGATCGGACACCCAGCCGCCCATGCCCAGATACATCCGCAGCAAGGGCGGGATACGCCGCAGCGCCACTGCCGCCTCGGGCGCGTCACCCGGCAGCGCGACCGCAAGTGCGTTGCGTCTGCGCGGGCGCAGATCTGCGGGACCGATGTGATTCGCGGCCAGATAGGCCAGCGCCTCGGCATGGCGCACGGGGTCGGCCCCGGTAAAGGACGCGCAGCCCATCAGCATCTCGGCGCGCGCGGCGACCGCATGCCGTGTCAGACCGGCCAGCAGGGCGCGCAGGATGTCAGGGTCCTGCCGCCTGTCATCGGCGATGCAGATGCGCCCGATTTCCAGCAGCCGCGTGCCCCGTGCACCCAGATGGGTCAGATCGTAGAACTGCGCGGTGTAGCTGGTCGCCATGGCCTGCGGGTCCGACAACACGCGCAGACGGGCCGCCGCAACCGCGTTGCCTGCGGGTTGGTCGCGGATCAGCAGATGCTGGCAGAGCGGGTCAAACAGATCCAGATCGCTGCCGCCGCGCTTGCCGCGAAACCGTGCCGCGCGCAGGGACTGGACGTCGCGCATCTGCTGGGCATCGGACACAAGGCAGACCTGCAACCGGCCAAAGCTGAACGCCTGCGCGGGTTGCGGTTCGGGCTGATTGCGCATTCTCTGGCCTTCGTGCAGCGTGTGATGCTGCGATCACACTGTCCCTAGCGCCGCCCGCCCAGCATCTGCCCCGGATTGAACTGGCCGAAATTGCTCAGCAACTGACGCAGCAATGCGCCGCCGCTGGTGCCGGTCGATGTGACGCGCCGCGACAGGGGCACGACTTCGCCGTCGTCCAGACCGAAACGCTCGACATTCGAGACACGGTCCGATCCATCAAAGGAAATCGCCACCACTTCGCGCCGCACTTCGACTGGCGGGCGCCACCCCTGCTCGACCCAGTCGCTTTGCACATAATACCAAGACGATCCTTCCATCACTCCGGACATGCCGGGACGCCCGACTTTTTCGGCAACGCTGCTGCGGGTGTCGCGACCGACCTCGATCTCGGATAATTGCGTGTCGTCGGGGGCGTAGCCGTGAAAGCGCTGCACCGGACTACAGGCCGAAAGCACTACAAACAGAACCGGAAAAACAAGCCAGATCGCTGGAAACTTCATCTAAATGTCCTGTTCTGTTGGCACATGTCAGGCACTGCAGGCACCCATCCGCGTCAATCTTGCGACCCCAAGCACAGCATAGCCAAACCCGAGCCTTGGGCAAAGGGATACAGAAGGACGCGGCGCACTTCAAGAAAGGAACGATACTGCGTATATAAGCGTGCAGATAGCGGCAAAAAGGAAAGACCGGCATGGATAACAGGCAACCCGATATTTCCGAGGTGTCGCTTTGCACGCCCATTCGTGTCGCGCGACTGGATGCGCGCAAGCCACTTGAATTTGACTTGCAGCCAGATGCTGCCGTGCGCATGCAGATTGCCCGGATGCTGGGGCTGGATGGCCTGCGCAAGTTCCGCTTTCACGGCAAGCTGCGCCCACTGGGCCGCCAGGACTGGGAATTGAAAGCCTGTCTGGGCGCGACCATCGTGCAGCCCTGCGCCGTGACGCTGGACCCCGTGGTCACCCGAATCGACGAGGCCGTGCAGCGCCGCTTTCTGGCCGGGATGCCCGAGCCCGAGGGTCTGGAAGTCGAAATGCCCGAGGATGACAGCGCCGAGCCTTTGGGCAACGCCATCGACATCAGTACGCTTGCGCTTGAAGCGCTGGCACTGGCCCTGCCCGCCTTTCCGCGCGCAGACGGGGCCGAACTGCCCGAAGATGGCACCCTGCAGCAGGCACCGCCGGGCGAGACCCCGGTGGAAAACACACGCGCCAATCCTTTCGCCGCCCTTGCCGGGCTGAAGCACAAGCTGGACGGCACATCGTCCGAATAGACTTGCGCGCCCGGAAAACTTCACTATTTTGCGCGGCTCATGCGAAGGGGGCTTGGAAGCGCGGGATAACCCGTGTAATGGCCCATGATCGCTCAATCCGCTTTTCGCGTCCAGACGGCCCTGTGTCAGGGAAACTGCGATGCTTTGACAACCGAGGTCCGATATGGCTGTTCAACAGAACCGCGTTACCCGTTCCCGCCGCAACATGCGCCGTGCGCATGATGCACTGGTCGCGGCAAACCCCAATGAATGCTCCAACTGTGGCGAGTTGAAGCGCCCGCACCATGTCTGCCCGTCTTGTGGTCACTACAATGACCGCGAAGTCGTGGCACAGACGGGCGAAGTCGATCTGGAAGACGACGCGGCGTGAGCCCTTTGTCCCGCCCGTGTGACCCATGGCAGACACGCCGCAAGGCATGACAGCGCCGTCCAACGGCAAGACGATAATCTCGGTTGACGCCATGGGCGGTGACGCGGGACCTGCGGCTGTTGTCGCGGGCTGCGCAGAATCTGCGATTCGCAACGAGTCGATTGCCTTTGTGCTGCATGGCGATGAAGCCGTACTTGCGCCACTGGTCGCACGGCATTCGTCACTGGCGGGAATCACGCGCATCCAGCACAGCCCGGATGTGGTGCGGATGGATGACAAGCCAAGCCAGGTCATGCGTCACGGGCGCAAGACCTCGATGTGGGCGACATTGACATCGGTCCATGAGGGTGCCGCCCATGCGGCTGTGTCATGCGGCAACACGGGCGCGCTGATGGCCGTGTCGATGCTGCGTCTGCGCAAGCTGAACGGGGTGCATCGCCCGGCGATTGCCTGCCTCTGGCCCTCGCGCGGCGAAAGCGGGTTCAACACGATGCTGGATGTTGGTGCCGATGTGCGCGCGGACGAGGAATCGCTGCTGCAATATGCGCTGATGGGTGCCGCCTATTACCGGAACGCATTCGATGCGCCCCGCCCCCGTGTCGGGCTGCTTAATGTCGGCACCGAAGAGCACAAGGGCCGCGCCGAGATCAAGGAAGCCGCTCGCCTGATCGGCGAGGCGGCAGAGCTTGGGCGCTATGAGTTCGTCGGCTTTGTCGAAGGCAATGACCTGCCTGCGGCGCATGTCGATGTGATCGTGACCGACGGCTTTACCGGCAATGTCGCGCTCAAGACAGCCGAAGGCACGGCCCGGCTGTTTGCGGACAGTCTGCGCGAAGAACTGACCGCCTCGCTCTGGTCAAAAGTTTCCGCCGGGGTGGCCAGTGGCCCGCTGCGCAGGCTGAAGCGGCGCATGGACCCGCGGCGCATGAATGGCGGTGTCTTTCTGGGCCTGAACGGCACTGTCGTCAAATCGCACGGCTCGGCCGACGCAACCGGCGTTTCCGCAGCCATCAAGCTGGCGTTCCGCCTTGCGCAATCGGGCTTTCAAGAGCGCATGGCAGACCGGATTGCGCTTGTGGCTGATGGCCTGCACCAGCAGGCACTTGCACCCAACGAGACTCGCCCCGATCCCGAGGGCGCTCCAGACAACAAGGACGAGGCGGCGCCATGAGCATCATCCGACCTGTGATCCGTGGCACTGGCCACTACCTGCCCCAACGCGTTGTGCCCAATGCCGAATTCGCATCAACGCTGGACACCAGCGATGACTGGATCGTGTCGCGTTCCGGGATCGAGCGGCGCCATTTCGCAGCCGAAGGGGAATATACCTCGGATCTCGCCACCCATGCTGCGCGCGCTGCTCTCGACAACGCCGGGATGGACGCATCCGAGATCGACGCAGTGATCGTCGCCACCTCGACCCCGGATTACACTTTTCCGGCGGTAGCGACTCAGGTGCAGGCGGGTCTGGGAATCACCAAGGGGTTTGCATTCGACATTCAGGCAGTCTGCGCGGGCTTTGTGTTTGCGCTGGCAAATGCCTCGGGACTGATCGCCGCCGGTCAGGCGCAGCGCGTTCTGGTCATCGGGGCCGAGACCTTTTCGCGGATACTGGACTGGACCGACCGCAGCACCTGCGTTCTGTTCGGCGATGGCGCGGGCGCGGTCGTGCTGGAAGCGCAACCCGGCACGGGCGGCACGGATGACCGGGGTGTGCTGTCATGCGACCTGAACTCTGACGGGCGGTATCGTGACCTTTTGTTTGTCGATGGTGGCGTTTCGCGCAGCGGCACTGCAGGCGTGCTGAGAATGCAGGGCCGCGAAGTGTTCCGCCACGCGGTCGAGAAACTCGCGGAAACGGCGCGCACTGCCCTCGACAAGGCCGGGCTGGCACCAGAGCAGGTTGACTGGGTCGTCCCGCATCAGGCCAATCTGCGGATCATTCGTGGCACGGCGCAAAAACTGGGCCTGCCCATGGAAAAAGTGGTCGTGACAGTGCAGGATCACGGCAATACCTCTGCCGCCTCTATCCCGCTGGCCCTGTCGGTTGCCAATGCCGAAGGCCGGTTCAAGCGCGGTGATCTGATCCTGACCGAGGCCATCGGCGGCGGTTTGAGTTGGGGCGCAGTGGCGCTGCGCTGGTAGGGCCGCACCGGCAGTTCAACGCCCCACGCCAAACCCCTGATATTGACTCGAAAATTTCTATGTCGCATGCTGTTCCCCGATGATGCAGGAGGGACGCATGTCGAACAATACATTGACCCGGATGGATTTGACCGAAGCTGTGTTTCGCGAGGTCGGCTTGTCCCGAAACGAATCCGCCACGCTGGTTGACTCGGTCCTGCAACATATTTCGGACGCACTTGCGCGTGGCGAGCAGGTCAAGATATCGTCTTTCGGCACTTTTTCGGTGCGCGACAAGAATGCCCGTGTGGGCAGAAACCCCAAGACCGGCGAGGAAGTGCCGATTTCGCCGCGCCGCGTGCTGACCTTTCGTCCGTCGCATCTGATGAAAGAGCGCGTCGCCGAAGGCAACCGCAGGTAGGGATAGCTCATGCGTAAAGCGCCGGACGCGTTTCGCACCATCAGCGAAGCGTCGGATGCCCTGCAGACCCCGGCGCATGTGCTGCGCTTCTGGGAGAGCAAGTTCTCGCAGGTCAAGCCGGTAAAGCGGGCGGGCGGACGGCGCTATTACAGGCCCGCTGACATTGACCTTCTGGCAGGGATCAAGTTGCTGTTGCACGATCAGGGCATGACCATCCGTGGCGTGCAGCGCCTGATTGCAGAAAAGGGCGTGCGCCATGTGGCGGCACTGGCGCCAAACTCGGGCGCTGAGGCAGTGATAGATTCCACGGTCATAGAGGACGTGGCACAGCCCGCGCCCGATCTGCCAGAGCCAGACTTGCCAGAGCCAGACTTGCCAGAGCCCGACTTGCCAGGCCCCGAGCGCGAAATACAGGCCGACGCGTCCGCCACCGCGCCAGCGGACATCCCGACGCAGCCTGAGCCTGAGCCTGAGCCTGAGCCTGAGCCTGAGCCTGAGCCTGAGCCTGAGCCTGAGCCTGAGCCTGAGCCTGAGCCTGAGCCTGAGCCTGAGCCTGAGCCTGAGCCTGAGCCTGA
>SKRW01000012.1 GCA_007118295.1 Paracoccaceae bacterium
AAGAAACCCGACGCCGCCTTGTTGGGCGCGCCGGGGCGAATGCAGATCGTGGGCAGGCGAATGCCGATTGCATCCATGAATCCGCGTCGTGTGTAGTCAGACAGCAGCAATTCGCAGATTGCCTTTTGCGTGCCATAGCTGGTCAGCGGCGTGCAGTGAAATTCGTCCGGGATGGGGTGCGGAAACGGCGCACCCACAACGGCGATCGACGATGCAAAGACGACGCGCGGGTAATACCCTTCGGCCTGATGCGCATGGCGGATCGCGTCGAACATGGCGCGTGTCGCATCAAGGTTGATGCGGTAGCCCTTGTCGAAATCCAGTTCCGCCTCGCCCGAGACGATGGCCGCCAGATGAAAGATCACATCAGGGCGCTTGGCGATCAGTTGACCGGGCGTGTCGTGCTGTTCAAGGTCTGCCACAACGCAGCCCAGCTTGCCCTGAAACCCCTCAGGGATTGGCGGGGCGATGACATCAGCCAGTGTCAGCCGGGAAATGGTCTGGCCTGCAAGCGTCCCGTCCGAAACCAGCCGCGCTGTCAGCTTGCGCCCGACCATCCCGGCAGCGCCCGTTATCAGAATATGCATTGTCTGTCTCCTTTCGTGCCAGAAGCAGGGCTCTTGCCTCGCTGCTGATTTGTCTGATAACCTGACATATAAGTGAAGCAAAGCACAATCCCTGCCAGCATCGGACCACTGCATGACGACTGCCGCTGACACCGCCGACCCCACACTGATCCAGCGTCTGCAAGCGGCGCTGGGCGCTGACCTTGTCCTTGTTGGGCAGGCGACGACCCCCTATTGCAGTGACTGGCATGGCGATGTGCAAACCGGTGCCGTGGCCGTGCTGCGACCGCGCAATACCGAGCAGGTTTCAGCCTGCCTGCGCACAGCAAAAGCACTGGGTCTGGGTGTTGTGCCGCAAGGTGGGCGCACGGGTCTGGTTCTGGGTGCCGTGCCCGACACCCCGGACCGGCAGGTCGTGCTGAGTCTGGAGCGCATGAACCGCATTCGCCGCATCGATCCCGATGATTTCAGTGCCGAGATCGAAGCGGGCGTTGTCCTGCAAGCGCTGAAAGATGCGCTTGCCGAACAGGACCTGTTCTTTCCGCTGGCGCTTGGCGCGCAGGGCAGTTGCCAGATTGGCGGAAACCTGTCGACCAATGCAGGCGGGGTGAATGTTCTGCGCTACGGAATGACCCGCGATCTGGTTCTGGGGCTGGAAGTGGTGCTGCCCGACGGGCGCGTGCTGGACATGCGCTCGCGGTTGCGCAAGGACAATCGTGGCATAGACCTGAAACAGCTTTTCATTGGTGCAGAAGGGACGCTGGGCATCATTACGGCCGCTACATTGAAACTCTGCCCCCTGCCCGAACAGACCGCCACGGCGCTGCTGGCACTCGACTGTCTGGAGGATGCAATCACGCTGTTCCAACTGGCGCGGCGTCAGTGTTGCGACCTGATGTCAGCCTTTGAATTCCTGCCGCCACTGGCCTTTACGCTGGCGCGCGAGGCGATGCCGGATCTGACCCCGCCCATGCCTATGGATTCGCCGGCCTATGTGTTGATGGACCTTTCCGGTTCCGGGCTGGTGGACATTTCGGCGCTGATGGAACGATTTCTGGAACTGGCGCTGGCCGAGGGGCTGGTGCGCGATGGCGTGATCGCGAAGTCGCAAGCGCAGGCGCGGGCATTGTGGATCATCCGCGAAGGCATGAACGAGGGGCAGGCGCGGCGCGGGCGGCACTTGCGCACGGATCTGTCCGTGCCCCTGTCATGCCTGCCCGACTTTGTCGCACAGGCCGAGGCCGCCGTCACCCAGGCACTGCCGGGGGCTATCTGCGTGTCGTATGGGCATGTGGGTGACGGGAATGTGCACCTGAACGTCCTGCCCGCTCCGGGAACGGATGCCGACACACAGATCGAGATGGCCAAGAAACTCATCCATCAGGTTCTGGCCCGGTTTGACGGCTCGATCAGTGCTGAACATGGTATCGGACGCCTGAAGCGGGGTGATTTTCAACAGGGCCTTCCCGATACTCAGCGCGACCTGCTGCAGGCCATCAAGCGCGCGATAGACCCCGATCAGATGATGAACCCGAACTGCCTGCAAGAACTGGACCAGAGGGTTGCAAAATGACCGCCGCCCCTGCGTCCGGTTTCGCGCGCAGCCCTCAGCTTTCGACCCGCATAGCGGCGCATCTGCTGAAACGGATCGAGGCTGACGGCCTGACCGCCGGGGCGCGACTGCCGACCGAGGCGCAGATGGCCCGCGATTTCGGGGTCAGCCGCGCCGTGATCCGCGAGGCCATTGCACAATTGCGCAACGAGGGGCTGGTCGAAACCCGACAGGGCGCGGGGGCGTTTGTCGGTGATCTGACCGCCCGTCCGATCCGGCTGGAAGCGGCGCAAGACATGGACCGGCGCGCATTCCGGCAGCTTTTCCAACTGCGCATCCCGCTGGAGATCGAGGCCGCCGCCCTTGCCGCGCGACATCGCAGCACATCCGATATGACCCGCATAAGCGCGGCACTCGCCCGCTTTGACCAGCCCGAAGACAGCGCAGACAGTTCGGTCGCCGCAGATCTGGAGTTTCACCGCGCGGTGGCCGAGGCGACGGGCAACCCGTATTTCGTCCAGTTCCTGAGTGCCATCTCTGATCGGATCGCGCATGTCATCCTGGCTGCACGCTGCGAGAGCCCGGTTGATACGCTGCACGAACAGACCAGACGCGAACATGCTGCCATAGGCACCGCCATCGCGGCAGGTGATGCAAGTGCGGCGCGCATGGCCATGCGCGCGCATCTGGAAGGCGGCGCGCAGCGTGTCGGGTTGCGGCTGGATTTTTTCGA
>SKRW01000068.1 GCA_007118295.1 Paracoccaceae bacterium
CGCGTTCGAGGATATCCGCGCCGAGGAAATGAACGGCACCAATGTCACCGGCGTAAAGGCCGCGCTTCAGGCCACAGGCCATGATTGCGGCCCCACGCGCGCGCCCTCGGCATGGCCGCTTTCGAGTGCGCAGCAGGTGCGGCTGACGCAATTTCTGACTGACAACACCCTGATCTGACAAGCCGCCCAAATGTCCGGCAGGGGAAACCGACGCGCAGCGCAACCGGTTGCGCATCAGATCGCAGGTTTGGCGACGCGACCAGGCTCTGCCCGCAGCGCTGCGGGCGCGCTGGTCGTGCTGCGCTCGATCAGGCTGATGGGCGCATAGATGACATGCGGCCCGTCAGATTTCTGGTCCCCATGCAGATGCGCCAGCAATTCCTCTGCCGCCAGCCGCCCCAGTCCGGGGCGGTCCTGACGGATCGTCGTCAGGGCTGGCTGCGAAAACGCGGCAAGGTCGATATCATCAAAACCCACGACCGAAATATCATGCGGCACCGAAACCCCGCGCTGCTGACACCGCGAGATGAAGCTGAGCGCCATCGCATCGGACGCGCAGAAAACCGCTGTGGGCCGTGTGCCCATCGCCAGAATGCGATCCGCCGCCGCCACCCCCGCCGCCAGCGAGAAATCCCCCGGAATGATCCAGTCCGGCAGTATATCCAGCCCATGCGCGGCGCAGCACGCGCTAAAGGCATCCTTGCGGACACGGCCCAGAATATTTTCGGCAGGTCCGGTCACATGCGCAATCGCGCGGTGCCCCAGCGCAACCAGATGATCGACTGCCATCTGCGTTCCCAGCGCATTGTCGCTTCGGATCGAGGGCACAGGCAGATGATCGGACCATTCGCAGCAAAACACCACTTGCCGCATCATGTTGGCGTTCTTCAGGGTCTGGCGTGTCACATCGGAAACCCGCCCGTCCAGCGTGATCAGACCATCGACACTGCCATTCAGCAAACAATCCGACACCACCTGCTCTGATGCACCATGTTGTTGGCTGTCGAACACAAGCACCGAATAGCCATTCGCGGCAAGAACCTCGTTTATGCTGGAAAGAATATGCGAAAAGAAAGGGTTACCCAGGTTTGGGACAAGCACCAGAATGGCACCCGCACGCCGGGTGCGCAGGTTGCGCGCCGCCCTGTTGACCCGATAGCCAGTGGCCTGAATTGCCTCGAACACCTTTTCGCGCGTGGCCTCGCTCAGACGTTCAGGCTGGGTCAGCGCACGGCTGACCGTGGCTGTGGAAACACCCGCGGCATGCGCGACATCCTTGATCTTTGGCTGGGCCTTCTGCATCCGCATCTCGGGGCCTTATTCTGAAATGGTCATAAATTTCTTGACAGGTTATCCCGCCTGGGTGAAGCTGTGTAATCGATTACATGGTGATTCAACTTTGGTGGAGCAAAGACAGTCACACAAATGTAATCGATTACATAGCGCGAGCAAGAGAATTTTTTGGACGGTTCGCGCGGCAAAGCGACACACAAGCGGCAATAGCCGTTCAGGGAGGAACAGATGAAAAAGACACTGGCATTGCTGGCTTCAACCAGCCTGATTTCCGTCGGATCGGCGGCGTTCGCCGTCGATCTCGAAGTGACACATTGGTGGACATCGGGCGGCGAAGCTGCCGCCGTGGGCGAGTTCGCGCGCCTGTTCAATGAAACGACCGACCATACATGGGTCGATGGCGCAATCGCAGGTTCGGGCGGCACGGCCCGGCCCATCATGATCGGGCGAATCACTGGCGGCGACCCGATGGGCGCCACACAGTTCAACCACGGCCGTCAGGCCGAAGAGCTGGTCGAAGCCGGGCTGATGCTGGACCTGACCGACCTGGCCGAGGCCGAGGGTTGGCTTGATTTCGTGAATCCGACCTCGTTGCTGGACAGTTGCACACTGGATGGCCGCATCTATTGCGTGCCCATCAATATCCATTCGTGGCAGTGGCTGTGGCTCAGCCACAAGGCATATGAAGATGTAGGTCTGCCTGTGCCGACCAACTGGGATGAGTTCGTTGCCGCAGCGCCCGCGCTGGAAGAAGCCGGAAAAATCCCGCTGGCCGTGGGTCAGCAGCCATGGCAATCCACCGGTGCATTCGGCGTGATGTCCATCGCACTGGCTGGCACCGACGCATGGAAAGCCGTGCATATCGACCAGAATGCCGAAGTTGCCGCCGGGCCAGACTATGCCCGCGTGTTCGAAGCCGCCGCACAGGCGCGCGGTTTTGCAGCGCGCTCCAACGTTCAGGACTGGAATCAGGCGACCAACATGGTCATCACCGGTCAGGCCGGTGGTCAGATCATGGGCGACTGGGCACAGGGCGAGTTTCAGGTTGCCGGACTGGTTGCGGGCGAAGACTACTCCTGCCTGCCGGGTCTGGGCGTGAATGAAATCATCTCGACCGGCGGTGACGCTTTCTATTTCCCCAAGGTCAATGACCCCGAAGTCGAGGCCGCGCAGCTTGAGCTGGCGTCCCTGATGATCTCGAAAGAGGCGCAGGTTGCGTTCAACCTCAAGAAAGGCTCGCTGCCGGTGCGGGGTGACATCGATCTCACTGCAGCCAATGACTGCATGCAGAAAGGGCTGGAAATTCTGGCAACCGGCAACATCCTGCCCGATGCGAACCAGACCTTCTCGCCCGATACGCAGGGCCAGATCGAAGACCTGATGGTCGAGTTCTGGAATGACCCGAACTTTTCCGCAGAAGACGCCCAGCGTCAGTATGCAGAAATCATCGCGCGCGCAGACTGACCGTTCACGCATGGCCCCCGGTATATCCGGGGGCCATGGCGAACATGACGCGTATCAGCCATACCGGAGGTCCCCATGTCACGCGCACGTCGCGGCAGCGCAGCCATGCGCCCGCCCATCCGATTGTTCCGCAACCTGTCATCCAAGCTCGCAGCAATCCCGATGGTGCTGGTGGGGCTAGGGGTTTTTGTTGGCGGAACGGCATGGACAATCGTTCATTCCTTCACCGACTCGCGCCTGCTTCCGCGTCTGCGCTGGGTCGGTCTGGACCAGTATGAACGGCTCTGGAGCACCCGCCGCTGGCTGGTCTCGATCGAGAATCTGGCCGTTTACGGGGTCGTGTCCCTGGTGCTGACCATGTGTCTGGGGTTCTTTCTGGCGGCCCTACTGGACCGCAAGATCCGCTATGAGGACACATTCCGCACGATCTTCCTGTATCCCTTTGCACTGTCTTTCATCGTCACCGGCCTTGTCTGGCAGTGGATACTCAACCCCGATTTCGGCATTCAGTCCATTGCCCGCGGCCTTGGCTTCTCGACCTTCAATTTCGACCCGCTCTATAACCCCGATCTGGTCATCATCGGCCTGCTGATTGCGGGCTTGTGGCAAGGGACAGGGCTGATCATGGTCATCATGCTGGCGGGTCTGCGCGGCATTGACGAAGACATCTGGAAAGCCACCCGCGTGGACGGTATCCCGGTCTGGAAGACCTATATCATCGTCATCATCCCTATGATGAAACCCGTCTTTGTGACCGCGCTGGTGCTGGTGACCAGTGGCATTGTGAAACTCTATGATCTGGTCGTCGCCATGACATCGGGTGGCCCCGGCATCGCGTCCGAAGTACCCGCCAAATACGTCTATGACACGCTGTTCACCCGTCAGAACCTTGGGCAGGGCTTCGCGGCCTCGACCATGATGCTGGTCACTGTTGCGATCATTCTGATCCCATGGGCTTATATGCAATTCCGGGAGAAGCGCCAATGACCGCCGCTGAGATGAACATGAAACTGGCCGTCACCCCGCGCGGGGCCAAACCAAGAAGCCCCTTCGCGCCGCGCAACATCATGCTGTACGGCACGCTGATCGTCTTCAGCATCTACTACCTGCTGCCGCTGTATGTGATGATCGTCACCTCGCTCAAGGACATGGCCGAAATCCGCGTGGGAAATGTGTTCTCGCCACCCGTGGACATCACCTTTCAACCCTGGGTCAAGGCATGGGCCGAAGCCTGCACCGGCATCAACTGCGACGGGCTGTCGCGCGGGTTCTGGAATTCGGTGCGCATCCTGATCCCGTCGCTGATCATCTCGGTCTCGGTCGCGGCCCTGACGGGGTATGTGCTGGCCTGCTGGCGCTTCAAGGGGTCCGAGGTGTTCTTCGGCATCCTGCTCTTGGGTGCATTCATCCCCTATCAGGTGCTGCTGTATCCGCTGGTCATCATCCTGCGCGAACTGGGCCTGTTCGGGTCGCTCTGGGGGCTCGTGCTGGTGCACACGATCTTTGCCATGCCCATCAACGTGCTTTTGTTCCGCAACTATTTCGTGGCGATCCCCGAAGAACTGTTCAAGGCCGCGCGCGTCGATGGCGCGGGGTTCTGGGGGATCTTCTTTCGCATCGTAATCCCGATGTCGCTGCCGATCTTCGTGGTTTCCGGCATCATTCAGGTCACGGGCATCTGGAACGATTTCCTGTTCGGGGTCGTCTACACCCGGCCCGAAAACTACCCGATGACAGTGCAGCTCAACAACATCGTCAATTCGGTGCAGGGGGTAAAGGAATACAACGTCAACATGGCTGCCACGCTGCTGACCGGGCTGGTGCCGCTGACCGTGTATTTCTTCTCTGGCAAACTATTCATCCGCGGCATTGCTGCCGGCGCAGTCAAGGGCTGAGGACATGACACAATCCATCTCGATCAAGGACCTGACGCTGAATTTCGGTGCCGTCTCGGTGCTGGAAGACCTGAATCTCGACGTGGCGCAGGGCGAATTTCTGGTGCTGCTGGGCTCTTCCGGCTGCGGGAAATCCACACTTCTGAACTGTATCGCGGGCCTGCTGGATATCACCGACGGCGAGATTCACATTCAGGGGCATAATGTGACCTGGGAAGAACCGTCAAAGCGCGGCATCGGCATGGTGTTTCAAAGCTATGCGCTTTATCCGCAGATGACCGTCGAAGGGAATCTTGCCTTTGGCCTGAAGAACGCCCGCGTGCCTAAGGATGAAATCGCCAAGCGCATCGCGCGCGCCGCAGAGGTGTTGCAGATCGAACCGCTGCTCAAGCGCAAGCCCGGCGCGCTGTCGGGCGGGCAGCGTCAACGGGTCGCGATTGGCCGGGCGCTGGTGCGCGATGTCGATGTGTTCCTGTTCGACGAGCCGCTCTCGAACCTCGACGCCAAGCTGCGCGCTGATCTGCGGGTCGAGATCAAGCGCCTGCACCAGACGCTGAAAAACACGATGATCTATGTGACCCACGATCAGGTCGAGGCGATGACACTGGCCGACCGCATTGCCATCATGAAGGGCGGGCAGATCATGCAGTTGGCACCCCCGTCCGAAATCTACAACCGGCCCGTGAACAAGTATGTCGCTGGCTTCATCGGCTCGCCCGCGATGAATTTCATGGATGGGCAACTCGATGGCGGCGCGCAGCATTTCGACACCGGGCGCGGGCTGGACTTCAGCGTGCAGGGGTACGAATTTGCTGCCGCGCCGACATCCGGCCCGGTCTGGCTAGGGCTGCGGCCAGAGCATGTCCAGTCCGGCAAATGGGCCGAAGGCCAACCCGTGCAGATGGAGGCGCTGGTTGATATGGTAGAACCCATGGGGTCCGACACGCAAGTCTGGGCCAAGGTAAACGGCCAGGACCTGCGCTTCCGCATGGATGGGCAAGAGGCAGTGGCAATCGGCGACCGCATCCCCATCGGGTTTGACCCGGCGCGGCTGTCGCTGTTTGACAAGTCAACGGAAACACGGCTCTAGGGCCAGTCTAACACTCAGGAAGGTTCACAAGATGGATGTCTCATTCCAGCTCTATTCAGCACGCAATTTCACCCCTTGGGACGGGGTTCTCGACCAGTTGGCCGCACTTGGCTACACGCAGGTCGAAGGCTTTGGCGGCGTCTACGAGGATGCCCCCGCCTTCCGCGCCGCACTGGATGCGCGTGGGCTGTCCATGCCGTCGGGGCATTTCTTTCCCCTGGCCAGCTTCGAAGAGAATTTCGACAAGACCATCGCCGCCGCCAAGGCGTTGGGCATGGCGCAACTCTATTGCCCCGCGCCCGATGATGCCTACCGCGACGGCGCGGATTCAGCCGCGTGGCGCGATCTGGCCGGGCGGCTGGAAACGGCCGCCAAGCGCGTGCAGGATGCAGGCCTGCGCTTTGGCTGGCACAACCATCATTGGGAATTCATGGCGCTACCCACCGGCGAAATCCCGATGGCGCTGCTGCTGGAAGGTGCCCCATCTATGGAATGGGAATCCGACATTGCATGGATCGTGCGTGGCGGGGCTGACCCGCTGGCATGGATCAAGGACCACGCGCATCGCATCACCGCCGCGCATGTCAAGGACATCGCGCCGGAAGGAGAGGCCGCCGACGAAGACGGCTGGGCCGATGTGGGCGAAGGCGTCATGGACTGGGCCGCGATCATGGGCGCGCTGCGCGCAGCAGATGTCAGCCTGTTCGTGATGGAACATGACAACCCCAATGATCTGGCCCGTTTCGCGCGCCGCTCGATCACCAATTTCCGCCAGTTCTGAAAGGCGAAAGCATGACAAAGACACTGGGTATCGGCGTTCTTGGCTGTGGCAACATCTCTGCCGCCTATATGCGCCTTGCGCCGCTGTTTCGCGGCATTGAAATGCGCGCCTGCGCTGATCTGAACCCCGACGCAGCCAAGGCCCGCGCGGCGGAATTCGGCCTGCGCGCGGACACGGTCGAGGGGCTTCTGGCCGCTGACGATATCGACATCATCGTAAACCTGACGGTGCCTGCCGCGCATTTTGCGGTATCCATGCAAATTCTGGATGCAGGCAAGCATGTCTATTCGGAAAAACCCTTCGTTCTGTCACTGGACGAAGGGCAGGCACTGGCCGCCAAGGCCGCTGAAAAGGGCCTGCGTGTGGGGTCTGCGCCTGATACCTTCATGGGCGGCGCACATCAGTTTGCCCGCCATCTGGTCGATCAGGGTCGCGTGGGCAAGATCAGTTCCGGCACTTGTTTCGTGCAAAGTCCCGGCATGGAAATGTGGCACCCCAACCCTGATTTCTTCTTTCAGCCCGGCGGCGGGCCGATCCTTGATCTGGGGCCTTATTACATCTCGAACCTTGTGCAGCTACTGGGGCCGGTCGCGCGCGTGACTGCAATGAGCATGAGCGCGCAGCCCGAGCGCACCATCACCTCGCAACCCCGCTTTGGCGAGAAAATCCCGGTCGGCACCCCCACCACGATCCACGCCATCCTGCAATTCCAGTCGGGCGCGCAAGTGACCTACTGCGCAAGCTGGGATGTCTGGCAGCACGGTCATGCCCCGATGGAACTGTATGGTGCGACAGGCACGCTGCATGTGCCCGACCCCAATTTCTTTGGCGGCGAAGTGCGCATGACCACGAAAGCGGCCTTTACGACGGCAGGTGTGGCATGGGATCACCCCTTCTCGCGCCCTAATGACGGGGTCAATGCCAATTACCGCGCCGCCGGTCTGGCCGACATGGCGCAGGCGATCATGGCAGGGCACGCGCATCGCTGTTCCCTTGAATTCTCATTGCATGTGGTTGATGTGATGACTGCGATCCTGCGCGCGGGGGACAGCGGGCAGGTGCTGGATCTGACAACCACTTGCGAGCGGCCCGAAGCCTTGTCCCCGGAGGCCGCGAAAGGATTGCTGGCATGAGCGACTACCGCGCGGCATCAGACCGCTACGATCAAATGCAATACCGGCGCTGCGGGGCCTCTGGCCTGATGCTGCCTGCGATCTCATTGGGGCTGTGGCATAATTTCGGCGATGATACCCCGCATCAGGTCAAGCGCGCCATCTGCCAAACGGCCTTTGACCACGGCATCACGCATTTCGATCTGGCCAACAACTATGGCCCCGAACCGGGTGCTGCGGAAGCAGCATTCGGGGAAATCCTGCGCACCGATTTCGCGCCCTACCGCGATGAATTGGTCATTTCCACCAAGGCAGGCTACCGCATGTGGCCGGGGCCTTATGGCGAATGGGGCAGCCGGAAATATCTGATCTCGTCTTGCGATGCGTCTCTCAAACGCATGGGACTGGATTATGTCGATATCTTCTATTCGCACCGCTTCGACCCAGACACCCCGCTGGAAGAAACGATGTCTGCGCTGGATTTCATCGTGCGATCAGGGCGCGCGCATTATGTGGGCATTTCCAGCTACAACTCTGCCCGCACACGGCAAGCAGCGGCCATCTTGCACGACCTCGGCACGCCTTGCATCATTCACCAGCCCAGCTACAACATGCTCAACCGCTGGGTGGAACGCGACGGGCTGAAGGACACCTTGCAGGAACTTGGCATCGGATCAATCGCCTTCACGCCACTGGCCCAAGGCATGCTCAGCACAAAGTATCTGAACGGCATCCCCGAAGGCAGCCGCGCCAGTCAGGGCAAATCGCTGGCCACCAGCATGATCACCCCGCGCGCGATCGACAGCATACGCGCGCTGAACGACATCGCGGCCAAGCGTGGGCAGTCGCTCGCGCAGATGGCGATTGCATGGGTCTTGCGCGGTGGCGGCATCACCACGGCATTGATCGGCGCTTCGCGCCCGGAACAGGTGATCGATTGCGCAGGCGCAGTCGGCAATCTGGACTTCACGCCCGACGAGCTGGCCGAGATCGACCGCCACGCGACGGACGAAGACATCAACCTCTGGGCGCGCTCCTCGCAGGAAGACGACGCATCATGATCCGCAACCCGATCTTGGCCGGCTTCAACCCGGACCCGTCGATCTGCCGCGTGGGGGACGAATATTTCATCGCCACCTCGACGTTCGAATGGTTCCCCGGTGTGCAAATCCACCGCTCGCGCGATCTGGTGAACTGGGATCTGGCCTGCCGCCCGCTGACCCGCGCCAGCCAGTTGGACATGCGCGGCAACCCCGACAGTTGCGGAATCTGGGCACCGTGCCTGTCCTTTGCCGACGGGCTGTTCTGGCTGGTCTATACGGATGTCAAACGCCTCGACGGCAATTTCAAGGACGCGCATAACTACATCGTCACCGCCCCTGCAATCACAGGGCCGTGGTCCGACCCGGTCTATGTCAATTCATCAGGGTTCGACCCCTCGCTGTTCCATGATGACGATGGCCGCAAATGGTTCCTGAACATGCAATGGAGCCATCGCGGGCGTTCGCTGGGTGGCCAGCCCAAAAGCCCCGCCTTTGACGGTATCCTGTTGCAGGAATGGCACCCCGAGCGCGGGCTGATCGGCCCGGTGCGCAATATCTTTGCAGGCTCGCCCCTCGGACTGGTCGAGGGGCCGCATCTGTTCAGGCGCAATGGCTGGTATTACCTGACCACCGCCGAAGGGGGCACGGGCTATGGCCACGCGGTCACCATGGCACGGTCGCGCGTGATTGACGGGCCGTATGAGTTGCACCCCGACACGCATCTGATCACCGCCAAGGACCACCCCGACGCCCCTCTGCAACGCGCAGGCCACGGACAGCTTGTCGAAACCCCCGGTGGCGAGGTCTACCATACACACCTGTGTTCGCGCCCGCTGCCGGGGCGGTTTTCGCCCCTTGGCCGCGAAACAGCGATTCAGAAATGCATCTGGGCCAAGGATGATTGGCTGTATCTGGACCATGGTGGCCCGGTGCCCGCGCTGGATGTGCCCACACCGATGCCCGCACATCCCCGCGCACCCGCACCGGTTCGGCGCGACTTCACCGGGCCAGCCCTGCCGCCCGAATTCCAGTGGTTGCGCAGCCCACAGCCCGAACGCCTGTTCACGCTGACGGGCGATTCCCTGTGCCTGCACGGACGCGAAAGCATCGGCAGTTGGTTCGAGCAATCACTGGTCGCGCGCAGGCAGGAACATCTGCACTACCGCGCCGAAACCGAACTGGCCGAATTCGACCCCGACACCTACCAGCAGGCCGCCGGACTGGTCAGCTATTACAACCGCCACAAGTTCCATTTCGCCGCCGTCACATGGGACGAAGAAATGGGCCGCTGCCTGACCATCATGTCCTGCCCCGGCGACTGGCCCGATGGCGCGCTAAGCTGGCCGTGCAAACCTGTGCCCCTGTCCCCCGGCCCGGTCTGGCTGGCAGCTTCAGTCAGCGGGGCCGCGCTGCAATTCCACTGGTGTCAGGGCGGCGACTGGACCGATCTGGGGCCAGTGCTGGATGCTGCTGTCATCTCGGACGAAGGGGGACGCGGCGAGCACGGCTCTTTCACCGGTGCCTTTGTCGGCATGATGGCCTTTGACATCACCGGACAGACACGACCTGCCCATTTCCGCCGCTTCGACTATATTCCCGAAAAAGACCTGCCCTGACACCGCGCCACCAGACAACACCTAATCACGAGGAAGACACATGCCCGCAAATATCAAGGGACCAGCCCTGTTTCTGGCGCAATTCGCTGGCGATGACGCTCCGTTCAACACATTGGCGGGCATCACGACATGGGCCGCATCGCTTGGCTACAAAGGCGTGCAGATCCCCACATTCGACACCCGCCTGATCAATCTGGACCGTGCCGCCGAAAGCAAGGATTATTGCGACGAAGTGGCCGGTATCTGCGCCGAGGCCGGGGTCGAGATCACCGAATTGTCCACCCATCTGCAAGGCCAGCTTGTCGCGGTGAACCCCGCCTATGACAGCGCCTTTGACGCCTTCGCCCCGGCAGCCCTGCATGGCAAGCCAAAGGCGCGGCAGGAATGGGCGGTCGATCAGGTGACCAAGGCCGCACGCGCCAGCCGC
>SKRW01000032.1 GCA_007118295.1 Paracoccaceae bacterium
AACATGGCGGGGCAGGCCGGGTTTCGTGTCATTGGCGCGGGCACAACCCGTTCGCGCGGGATACGCTTTGGCGAAGTCTCGGCCATGGCCGAGACCGAAAGCGCCATCCGCACGGCCTTGCAGGCCGCGCAGAAAATGGCACAGACGCGTGTCGATCATGTGGTGGTCAGCATTGCCGGGGGCAATCTGCGCTCTTACGGGCTGGCTGGTGAGGTCGATGTTGATGGCGACACCGTCGCCGAAAACGACATCGCCCGCGTCATGGCCGCCGCCGAGATGCCCGATTTTGGCCATGGCCGCGAGGTCCTGCACGCCCAGCCCATCAATTTTGCGCTGGATCACCGCTCGGGCCTGTCGGACCCGCGCGGCCAGACCGGGCGCACTCTGGCCTGCGACATGCATCTGGTCACGGTGGATACCAGCCTGATCCACAATATCTGCAACTGCCTGAAGCGCTGCGATATCGAGCTTTCGGGCATCGTCGCGAGCGCCTATGCCGCGGGTATGTCGGCACTGGTCGAAGATGAACAGGAACTGGGCGCGGCCTGTGTCGATCTGGGGGCAGGGGCGTCCAGCGTGTCGGTCTTTATCAAGAAACACATGATTTACGCCGACACCGTGCGGATGGGCGGCGCGCATGTGACCTCGGATATCTCGAAGGGGTTGCGGATCGATTTCGGCAGTGCCGAACGGATCAAGACCGTGCATGGCGGGGTGCAGGCGACCTCGATGGATGATCGCGAGATGATCGAGTTGTCAGGCGATTCCGGTGATTGGGACAAGGACCGGCGCACAGTCAGCCGGGCCGAACTGATCGGGATCATGCGCCCCCGGATCGAGGAAATACTGGAAGAGGTGCGCGCGCGGTTGGAATCGGCAGGCTTCAACCACCTGCCGAGTCAGCAGGTCGTGCTGACCGGGGGCGCGGCGCAAGTGCCCGGCATTGACGGGCTGGCAGCCCGCATCTTTGGCCAGCAGGTCAGACTGGGCCGCCCGGTGAGGGTGCGCGGGTTGCCGCAGGCCGCATCTGGCCCGGCTTTTGCCAGTGCCGTGGGCCTGAGTCTGCTGGCCACCCATCCACAGGATGAATGGTGGGATTTCGACCTGCCGGTCGAAAGCTACCCAGCGCGTTCGTTGAAGCGGGCAGTAAAATGGTTTCGGGACAACTGGTGACCGCAAAATCTACCAAGGCCGTCGAAACTCGGCGGAAAATCGCGAAAAAACTGCCATATCTGGTGCAGAAATGTGACTTTTTTGGTGACCTCTGGTCGCAACACCTGTAGGATTCATGGAAAAATCAGGCATCCGGCGTTAAAGCAGTTGTAAATGCGTCGGCAAAAGAGAGAGGCGGAGCGAGCAATGGCACTGAACTTCACAGAGACATCCCAGCACGACGAGCTTGCGCCCCGGATTACCGTGTTCGGTGTCGGTGGGGCAGGTGGTAATGCTGTCAACAACATGATCCAGAAGCAGCTCGAGGGCGTGGATTTCGTGGTCGCGAATACCGACGCACAAGCGCTTCAGCAAAGCCGCGCGCCCGGTCGCATCCAGATGGGCGTCAAGATCACCGAGGGGCTTGGCGCAGGTGCGCGCCCCTCAGTCGGGTCAGCCGCGGCAGAAGAGACGATCGAGGAAATCATCGATCATCTTGCCGGGTCTCATATGTGCTTCATCACTGCCGGAATGGGCGGCGGCACCGGAACGGGTGCGGCCCCGATCATCGCGCAGGCTGCACGCGAACTGGGTGTCCTGACTGTGGGCGTGGTGACAAAACCCTTCCAGTTCGAAGGGTCCAAGCGGATGCGCCAGGCCGAAGAAGGGGTCGAGGCGCTGCAAAAGGTGGTCGATACGCTGATCATCATTCCCAACCAGAATCTGTTCCGGCTGGCCAGCGAAAAGACGACCTTTACCGAAGCCTTCGCCATGGCTGATGACGTGCTGTATCAGGGCGTCAAGGGTGTGACCGACCTGATGGTCCGCCCCGGCCTGATCAACCTCGATTTTGCCGATGTGCGCGCCGTCATGGACGAAATGGGCAAGGCGATGATGGGCACCGGCGAGGCCGAGGGCGAAGACCGCGCCATTCACGCCGCCGAAAAAGCCATCGCCAACCCGCTGCTGGATGAAATCAGCCTGCATGGCGCGCGCGGTGTGCTGATCAACATCACCGGCGGCTATGACCTGACCCTGTTCGAGTTGGATGAGGCCGCGAACCGCATCCGCGAGAAAGTGGACCCCGATGCGAATATCATCGTGGGCTCAACGCTGGACCCGGCCATGGAAGGCGTCCTGCGCGTGTCCGTCGTTGCAACCGGCATCGATGTAGAGGCAGGCACCGCAGCGCCAGACCTTCCGCGCCGCAGCATGGTCGAGCCAGTGCGCCCCACGGCGATGGAACGGCCAGCGCCCAAGCCCGCACCCGAGCCTGTTGTCGCCCGCGAGGTTGCGGCATCGGCTGAGCCGACGCAACACACCTTGTTCGAGCGCCCCGCCGCATCTGCGCGTCCGGCAGCGCCTGAACATGAGTATCAGGCACCCGCCGCGACTGCTGGCTACCCACCCCGGCAGCCCGAACAAGCCCCGACGCAGCACTATGCTCCGCAGGGCACGCGGCGAGAGGTCGCGGCCGAGGACAACTTCAACATTGATGACGTGCTGGCCGATCAGGCGCAGTCCGAGGCACAATTTACCGCCCCGCGACGCCCCTTGCCGGGAACGCCGTCCGCTGCCGCCATCGAACGGTTGCAACGCGCTGTGTCCAAAGCGCCGGAACATGGCTATGCGCGTCCTGCGCGGGCGGCGGCACCACA
>SKRW01000274.1 GCA_007118295.1 Paracoccaceae bacterium
CGCGGGCATAAAATATGCCCTGCGTGCCGTTGCCATGATGCACATCGACATCGAGGATCGCGGGCCGCAGCCCTTGCGCGCGCAGCCGTTCGGCGGCTATGGCGGAATTGTTCAGGAAGCAGAAGCCCCCCGCCAGATCGCCGAACGCATGATGTCCGGGCGGACGCGAAAGCACATAGACCGACCGCTCGCCCCCCGCCACCAGATCGGCCCCCGTGATCGCCGATTGCGCGGACCAATAGGCCGCCTCCCATGTCTGTGCTCCTATGGGGCAGGCCGTGTCGGCCTGATGATAGCCTGCCTGCCCGATGGCGGATTTCGGGTAATTGTCGGTCCGCTTGGCGGGGTGAATGTTCGGGATCACCTCAGGGCCGGCATCGGGAATGCGTTGCCAGCGCGGGTAGATCATGCGCAGAAAATGCAGGTATTCCGCGCTGTGGATGGCGGCAATGGGGCCACGCCCGGCATCCTGAGGCGGTTCGAACTGACAGCCCGCCGCTTGCGCCCCCGCCATCAGGCGGGCAATGCGTTCGGGCGATTCCGGGCTGGGATATGTCTTGCCATTGGCCATGAAATGCTGCGGGTCATGCAGGCGCTGGCGGTCGTCGAATACAGCTTTCATTCGGCCCTCTTGATCAGGTTTGCGACACCCTGCGGGCCAAGGCGCATTTCCTGCATCCCGCGCGCAGGCTCGAACCCCAGCCGCTGGTAGAACCTCTGCGCGTCTTCGCTGTGGTCATAGACGGCGAGTTTCAGCCATGTCGCCCGCCAGCGCACCGCGCCTTCTTGTGCGATCTGCGCCAGCAAACGCGCCCCAAGCCCCTGGCCGCGTGCATCGGCAGTGACCCACAGGTCGGACACATAGGCCCCTGCAGCCCCGCGCACGGTGGAAAACACCGGACTGCAAAGCGCGGCGCCAAGCGTCTGATTGCCGCGCAGCGCCAGCAGGCCATGCGCGGAGGGCCTGTCGCCCAGAACCGCCTGCGCAAGCGCCGCGCTGTCGGTGGCGTAATCCTCGGCAATATCGGCACTCAGCGCACGCAAGGCACACTCCAGTCGCGCCAGATCGGCCGCGTCCTGCACGGTGCGAAATACCGTTGCAGAGTCACGCATTGACGCCCCCCGCACCCTTCAGCCCCAGTGTGGTACGCACCTGATCGGGGGTCATGACGACACGGCCCAGCCGTTCCGCGATCTCGCGGATCTTCACCACCTGCTCGGCGTTGGAACGTGCAAGCTGGCCGCGCGCGATGGTCAGGCTGTCTTCCAACCCCACGCGCACATGCCCGCCCATCGCCGCCGCCATGGTGATCAGCGGTATCTGGAACCGCCCCGCCGCCAGCACCGAAAACAGGTAGTCCGTCCCGAACAGCTTGTCGGCGATGCGCACCATATGGGTCAGGTTCTCCGAGTCCGGCCCCATGCCGCCCAGCACGCCAAAGACGAACTGGATGAAAAAGGGTGGCTTGACCAGCCCCCGATCGGCGAAATGGCGCAGCATATAAAGGTGGCTCAGGTCATAGCATTCAAATTCAAACCGCGCGCCGCGCTCGGTCCCCAGGCTGGTCAGGATGCGCGCAATATCGCGGGGCGTGTTCTTGAAGACCAGATCATCGGTGCTTTCCAGAAACGGCTTTTCCCAGTCGTGCAGCCAGTCACGGTCTTTGGCCAGCATGGGGTAGAGGGCAAAATTCATCGTGCCCATGTTGAGCGACGCCATTTCCGGCGCGATCGCCAAGGGGGCGGCCAGCCGGTCATCAAGAGACATGACCGCGCTGCCACCAGTGGACAGGTTCAGCACCGCGTCCGTGTCGCGGGCAAGCGCGGGCACGAAACCGTTGAAATGCTCCAGCGCCGCCGAGGGTTGCCCCCTCACCGGATCGCGCGCATGTAGATGCAGTATCGATGCGCCCGCCAGTGCAGCCTCGATGCCTTGACGCGCAACATCGGCGCCGGTGACGGGCAGATGCGGCGACATGCTGGGCGTGTGGATGGACCCTGTCAACGCGCAGGTGATGATGATGCCGGACATGCGCTTACACCATTTCTGAAAGCGCAAGATCGTCAACCAACCGGGTCAGCGCAGTATCGAGCGTTGTGGTGATCTCGTCCAGATGATGGTCAGATACGATCAGCGGCGGACAGACCATAATATGGTCGCCCTCGACCCCGTCGCGCGTGCGGCGCGAATACACGATCAGTCCCAGATCGAAGGCGATATCGACCAGGTGCTGATGGGCATTAAGTCGCGCGGGCAGCGGAGCCTTTGTTTCGCGGTCGGCCATCAACTCGAACGCCAGCAGCAGGCCCTGGCCGCGCACATCGCCAATGATCGGATGCCGCGCCGCCAACCCGTCCAGCCGCTTGCGCAGTGCCTGGCCCATGATCTCGGCATTCTTCACCAACCCCAGCCGCACGATCTCATCAATCACCGCCGCACCGGCGGCACAGGCCAACGGATTGCCCGCATAGGTGAAGCCGTGCAGGAATCCGCCCCCGTCCAGCACCGCCTGCACAAGATCGTCGCGCGCAGCAATCGCGCCCAGCGGCACATATCCGGCGGCAAAGCCTTTGGACAGCACCACGATATCGGGCGACAGGTCCCAGTGTTCCAGCGCCAGAAACCGGCCCGTGCGGCCCGCGCCGGTCATGACTTCGTCAAGGATCAGCAATACCCCGTAGCGGCGGCATATCTCCTGCACGGCCTGCATGTAACCCGCAGGTGGCACCAGCGCGCCGGTGGACGCGCCACCGATTGGTTCCACGATGAAGGCCAGCACCGTGTCCGGCCCCTGGGCGACG
>SKRW01000240.1 GCA_007118295.1 Paracoccaceae bacterium
CCCAGAAAATAGCGCTGCACGTTGCGGGTGTAGATCAGATCCTCGGCGCGGATCGCGGCAAAGGCGCGGGCCATTTGCGGGCGGTCAAGATAGCCCTGCTCCCACATCAGATCTTCCAGAAAGGCAATCTGGCTTTCGTCGAGGAACATCAGCAATTCGCCGGCTTCCGCGAAATCAACCTGCGCGGCCATCAGCGTGATGGACCCCAGCCGCGCATCACCATCGCGCGCCATGGTCGCAGCCGTGATCGCCAGTATCGTGCCACCAAGGCAATAGCCGACCGCGTGCACCGGGGTGTCGGGCATGATGGTGCAGACCGCATCCAGCGCCGCCATGACACCGCGTTTGCGGTAGTCTTCCAGCGACAGTTCTGCCTGTTTGGCGGTGGGGTTGCACCATGAGATCATGAAGACCGTAAACCCCTGACCGACAAGATATTGCACCATCGAGTTATGCGGCGACAGATCAAGGATGTAGTACTTCATGATCCAGGCCGGGATAATCAGGATGGGTTGCGCCTGCACCTGTTCGGTTTGCGGGGCATACTGGATCAGTTCGAACAGATCGTTGCGAAACACCACCTGACCGGGCGTGCAGGCCAGATCCTTGCCGATCTGATAGCCCTCGGGGGCGGGGTCGCGCTGACGGGCCAGTGTCTTGAGCATGTCATGCGAAAAATTGGCCATCCCCTCGGTCAGGTTGCGTCCGCCAGTTTTGCGGGTTTCAGCAATGATCTCGGGGTTGAGCATCGGAAAATTCGAGGGCGCGACAAGGTCCAGCATCTGCCGGGCCAGAAAGCGGGTGCGCTCGGCATCTTCGGGGCGCAGGCCGCGCATCGGCTCGGTGGCGTGGTCCCACCAGTCCTGCACGGCCAGAAACCCCTGCTGCCAGACCTGAAACGGCGGCTTTTGCCAGTCGTCATGCTTGAACCGGTGGTCATAGGGTTTCGCGGCAAAGGGCGGCGCGCTGCCCGGACTGGCCAGCATCGCCATCAGCTTGAGCGCGTTCTGCTGTGCGTGTTCGGCCAGCTCCAACTGGCGACCGGGAGAACGCGCCATATGCTGTGCCCAATCGCTCCATGCCTCGATAAAGGCATGGGTGGACACGCCACCGCTCAGCCGCGCCATGACACCGCGCGCAGCACGGTCAAAATTCTGGTGCGAATGCTGGCTGCCCTCTGTGCGTGCCGGGGCAGACCGGGGCGCGGCGACCGTCGGCACCTGCGCCGCAATCGGCTGGTCAAGCCGGGCTTCTGGTTTTCCTCGTTTCTTCGCTGGCGGAGTCATGGTGCCTCTCATCCTCTGGGTGCTATTTGCGGCTTTTCGCAAAGGGCGTGATATTGTTGTCGGGGCCAAGACAGGCGCGGATCGCCTCCAGATCGAGGGTTTCCTCGGCCTCCAGCCGCGCCACAAGGCGCCTGATCTGTTCCGGATGGTCTGTGATCACCTTGATCGCCTGCGCCTCGGCGTCATGGATCAGGGACATGACAGCCTGATCGACCCGCGCTGCCGTCGCTTCCGAGAAACTTCGCGGTTGGGCGATCTGCTGGCCCAGAAACGGGTGATCCTCGCTGTCGCGCAGATCGATCGGGCCAATCTCGGGGTCCATGCCCCAGCGCGCCACCATCGAACGCGCAAAGGCCGTGGCCCGGCGGATATCGTCATCGGCCCCCGAACTGACCGACCCGAGCAGCACCTTCTCAGCCGCACGCCCGGCCAGCAGCGTGACCAGTTGCGCCTGCAGATAGCTTTCGGACAGGGTGTGGCGGTCATGTGCGGGCAGCAAGTGCGTGCTGCCCAGAGAGCGCCCGCGCGGGATGATCGTGACCTTGTAGATCGGGTCACCACCGGGGTTGTAAAAGGCCGCCGCGGTATGTCCGGCCTCATGGACAGCGAGCCGGTGGCGCTCGTCTGGCTGGATTGCCAATGTGCGCACGGTGCCCATCATCACCTTGTCGCGGGCCTCGTCCAGATCGGCGGGGGTGATGTCGGCGGCCCTGCGGCGTGCGGCAGTGATCGCGGCCTCGTTCAGCAGGTTCTTCAGATCGGCCCCTGAAAACCCCGGCGTGCCTGCGGCGACCTGATCGAGATCGACATCATGGCGCAGCGGCAGGCCCTTGATATGCACATCCAGAATCGCGCGCCGCGCGTCCTTGTCGGGCAGTGACAGGGTGACATGCCGGTCGAACCGGCCGGGGCGCAGCAATGCAGGGTCCAGCACATCGGGGCGGTTTGTGGCGGCCAGCACCACAACCGCCTGACGGGCCGTGAACCCGTCCAGTTCCGCAAGGATCTGGTTCAACGTCTGCTCGCGTTCATCATGGCCACCGCCCAGACCCGTGCCACGCGTGCGCCCGATGCTGTCCAGTTCATCGATAAAGATGATCGCAGGCGCGTGCTGCCGCGCCGCCTCGAACATCTTGCGCACGCGGCCCGCGCCGACGCCCACGAACATCTCGACAAATTCAGACCCCGAGGTGGAAAAGAACGGCACATCCGCCTCGCCCGCGAGTGCACGCGCCAGCAGCGTCTTGCCGGTGCCGGGTGGCCCCATCAGCAGCACACCATGCGGCACCGTTGCGCCGACCTTCTGGAACCTGTCGGGATCGCGCAGGAATTCCACCAGTTCCGACACTTCGCGCTTGGCCTCGTCCTGTCCGGCGACATCGGCAAAGGTGACCTTGCTGGTGGGTTTGGTCGGCTTTGAGGACCTGCCCCCCAGAAAATCGCCCATTCCACCCGGAAGCCCCCGACCAAGACCGCCCCCGGCGCCCCCCGTGATCCGGCGCGTCA
>SKRW01000168.1 GCA_007118295.1 Paracoccaceae bacterium
ACCGGCAAGCTGGATGTCGCTGCTGCCACCCGGATCATTACAGGCATTGCTGACGGGTGCCGCGCATCTGGTTGCGCCCTGATCGGGGGCGAGACTGCCGAGATGCCGGGCATGTATGCTGCCGAGGATTTCGACCTTGCCGGTTTTTCCGTGGGCGCGATGGAACGCGGCGCGGCACTGCCCGCAGATGTCGCGGCGGGCGATGTGCTGTTCGGGCTGGCGTCAGACGGGGTGCATTCCAACGGCTATTCTCTGGTGCGCCGGATCGTCGCCCAAAGCGGGTTGGGCTGGGACGCGCCCGCCCCGTTTGATGCAAAACCCCTCGGTACCGCTTTGCTGGCCCCGACGCGCCTGTATGTGCGCCCCGTGCTGGACGCGATCCGCGCAGGCGGGGTGCATGCGGCAGCTCATATCACGGGTGGCGGGTTGACCGAAAACCTGCCGCGCGTCCTGCCTGACAATCTGGGGGCGGATATCGACCTTGGTGCATGGCCCCTGCCCCCGGTCTTTGCGTGGCTGATGCGTGAAGGCGGGCTGAACGGGGCCGAAATGCTCAAGACCTTCAATTCCGGCATCGGCATGGTGCTGGTGGTGGCCCCGGACGCCGCGGATATGTTGAGCGCGCAACTGGCGCAGGCAGGCGAGCGCGTGCATCGCCTTGGTCATGTGACCGAAGGTGCAGGCATCCGCTACAGCGGCACGCTTGCATGAGTGTGCGCGTCGCGATCCTGATTTCGGGGTCGGGCTCGAACATGGTGGCACTGGCGCAATCCATGCAGGGCGACCACCCTGCCCGCCCCTGCCTTGTGCTGTCCAACCGCCCCGATGCCGCAGGGCTGGGGCGCGCGCAGGACATGGGCATTCCGACGGCCGTGGTCGATCATCGCCCGTTCAAGGGCGACCGTCCGGGTTTTGAGGCGGCCTTGCGCGCCGAGATCGACAAGGCCCGCCCCGACCTGATTGCGCTGGCGGGGTTCATGCGGGTTCTGACGGCGGATTTCGTGCGCCCCTATGCCGGGCGCATCCTGAATATCCACCCCTCGCTGCTGCCCAAATACAAGGGGCTCGACACGCATACCCGCGCCATCGCCGCTGGCGATACCGAGGCAGGCTGCACTGTGCATGAAGTTACCCCTGCGCTGGATGACGGCCCGATCCTTGGGCAGGCGCGGGTGCCCGTGCTGCGCGGTGATACCGCCGAGACACTGGCGGCGCGCATCCTGCCGATGGAACACCAGCTTTACCCGTTGGTGCTGCGCCGCGTCGCCGAAGGGAACCGCGCCCCTATAATGCTGCCCTGAAGCCGCGGATTTCCCGCTCCAGCCGGTCGAGTTCTGCGCGTGCCATCATCAGATCAAGGCGCAATGACTGGATTTCGGACTGTAGCCCGAGATATTCGCCCGAAACCGCCGGAGTCTCATCACCAGCCGCCGCCCCCAGGATTTCGCGCGCCCGCGCCTGCAACTGGCTGATCTCGCGCTCGGTCGCGCGGACACGTTCTTCGGCGCGATGGGCCGCACGGCCCAACTCGAATCCTTGCAGAAAGCGCGTCTCGCTGGCGGCGGGGCAGACATCGCGGTAGATTCGCCCGGCACGACCCGTCTCCAGCCCGCCCTGCGGTGTGCAATACCGGGCGAGCCCCTGTTCATATCCCTGCTGCCACAAGGACCGGTCTGGCGTGACATCGACCCGCGCACAGGCTGCATCATGGCGTGCAAGGATCGCATCAGGCACCAGACCCTGACGCCCGTCGCGTTCGCCGATGCTTGCCCAGTCGCCCGCCAGACATTCCTCGCGCGAGACCGAGGCACAGCCTGCAAGCACAGCAAGCATCGCCACACCAAGAACCGCCAACCTCATTGCGCGCGCCCCGTGCCGCTGAGTAGCGTCCAGACCGTCCGCTGAACCCGCGCGCCGTTCTCCGGGGTCAGCAGGATTGACGGGAAATCCGGGTTCCGGGGCGCATCGGGCCAGCATTGGCTTTCAATCGCCACCCCGAAATAGGGCCGGATTGCATGGCGCTCGCCATCATAGACCTGCAAACCGGGTTCGGTTGTCGCCATCTCCAGCCAAGGCACACCGGGCGCATCGGGCACGGACAGGGTCGCGACCGAGCGCAGCGGCACACGACCCTGTGCAGTGCAGAAATTGTGGTCATAGGTCGCCGCACCCGTGGCAAGCTGCTGCCCCTGCCGCAGATCAAACGCGCCGGTTACAGGTTCTGGCGCGCCCAGCGGGCAAAGGTCCGGCCCGACCGGCAGCACGGCATCCGCCGCGAGGCGCAACACATGGCCTGCGATGTCGCCCTCGCCGCGCAGGTTCCAATAGGCATGGGGAGCGAGATTGGCCAGTGTGGGGCGGTCGGTGCGGCTGACCAGATCCAGCATCAACTGCCTGCCTTCGACGCGGTAGCGTGCCTCGAAGACCCGATTGCCCGGAAAGCCCCCTTCGCAATGGCGCAACTCCAGCCGCAGCGTGACATGGGCGGGTCCGATATCGGCGATCTGCCAGATGCGGCGATCAAACCCCGCGCTGCCACCATGCAGCAGATTGCGCCCCTCATTGGGCACGAATCGCCAGAGTTCCGCCCCGATCATCGCCTCTGCCCCGCTCAGGCGGTTTGCGACCGGGCCGACGATAGCCCCGCAGTAACGCATGTCATCCGTGTAGCCCGCGACCGTGGGGAAGCCCACCACGCAGGACGCGCCGCCCTCCAGCCGGCAGGACTGCAGGATCGCGCCAAGCGTCAGCACACTGACCTCCAGCAGGTCACTGCGCAGCACGATCCGCTGCGCGGGTGTGCCATCGGGGGTCAGCCCGGCCCCGGTGATCTGCGCCCCGGCAATCTGCGACCCAGTCTGATGCGTCTCGATCATCTGGTCCCTGCCCCGTGACGCGCCGCATAAAGGGCTACCGCCGCCGCATTCGAGACATTGAGCGAGCCAAACCCACCCGCCGAAGGAATACGCGCCAGCAGATCACAGGTGTCGCGCGTCCTGTCGCGCAAGCCCGGCCCCTCGGCCCCCAGAACCAGCCCTACAGGGCCGGGCGGCACACTGGCCAGCGCATCGCCCAGATCCTGCGCGGCCTCGCCATCCAGCCCGATCATCAGGTAGCCCAGCGTTTTCAGAAGCTCCATCTCCTCGGCCAGATTGCGCACCCGCAGATAGGGCTGACGCTCCAGCGCGCCGCTGGCCGTCTTGGCCAATGCACCCGTCTCTGGCGCGGCATGGCGCTGCGTGGCGATCACCGCGCGCGCGCCAAACACCTCGGCCGAGCGCAGGATGGCACCCACGTTATGCGGATCACTGACCCGGTCCAGCAGCACCACCAGCCCTGCCCCGCCCTCGGGCGCGCAGACCATGCGCGTCTCGCCCCAATCCAGCGGGCGCACCTCCAGTGCGGCCCCCTGATGCACCGAGCCGGGGTCAAGTGGCGCATCGAACTTGCGCGGGTCGGTCAGTTCAGCGGTCAGGCCCGCGTCGGCGATCGCATCCGCAAGCTTGTCGGCCGCGTTGCGCGTGACCAGAAGGCGGCGCTTGTCGCGCGCCGGGTTCAACAGCGCATCGCGCACAGCGTGCAGACCGAACAGCCAGAGCGTCTCGGACTTTTCGGCACGGCGAGCCTTTTCCTTGTCGATCACCCAGGCGGGTTTCTTCATTCCAGTCTCCACTGATAGCACCCGCAAACCATGCGTCGCCTGCGGCGCATGTTCAAGCCGGAACGCTGCACTCGTACATGCGAAGCACGAGTCTGGCTCGAATCCCAAACAGAGCGTATCAATTTCCGGTAGATCATTTTGAACAACTTCTTTGTTGGAGCAAAGTCCATGGCCGAGAAGACCAAGACACGCCCGGAAGACAACCTTCACTGCTTCAAGGGAATGGGAAGAGCTTACTGGGAACGCCGCGCGCGCGGGTTCGAGCCGATTATCGAAAAGGGCAAGAATGGTCACTACGTCCGGCTGAAAACGGAAAAAGAGGGTCTGGACCCCAAGAAAGTGCCCAATGCAGACAGTTATGCCATTCAGAACGGCGGAGTGTATTCGCCACAGCAAACCAATATGCATCCGGGTATCTACTACCGTTTCATCTCGAGCATACGCGGCAGTCCGACGGGCAACTGGTGGCTGGAGCCCGAACACTATTTCACCATCCGATCACTGGCGAACGAACGCGATGTATCCCTCGCTCTGGCGGCCAGCCTCTGTCTGGTGATCCCGAAAGAATGGGGGAATTGTGGCATCCTGGTCCGAGCCAAACTGAACACGCGTCTGCATGCGTTCATCGGAAAGGGAAAGCCCGCCACAGGAAGTGTCAGCCCCGACAATGCCAAGCGTGACAAGCAGACACAGTGAGCACACATGGCGCCAGCGCATATCGAGATCAAGCAATGGTTCGTGCCCGGAGAGCGAGATTTCCTGAAGAAGGTGTTTCATGTCGAGAAAACCATCAACGTTCTGAAAAAGGGTAACGAGTTCTGATCGCTGGTGCAGACCTGCGGGGTGATGTCTGTCGGTTCATTTTCGCGCCTTGACGCCCGCAATCGGCTTCGGTAATGGGGCGTGCATAGGGCGACGAGCTGCAAGGTGCGGCAGCGGACTGTAACTCCGCCGGGGAGACCCACGCCTGGTTCGATTCCAGGGTCGCCCACCATCCCCACTCCATTGCGTCAGTAAATGTAGCGGATCTGTTCGCCCCAGAAATGTTCCAGCAGCTTGAGCGCGCGCGCGACAGCGTCGAGTGTGGCGAAATCGACCACACTGTCTTGCTGCAGGGACTGCGCATGTCGCGCAAACAATGCAGCAACGCGCGACCTTATCGCGTGCCCTTCGGGCGTCAGGCGCACGCGCACGGAACGGCGGTCCATCGCGCAGCGCTGATGATGCATATACCCCAGTTCAACCAGCCGTTTCAGGTTGTAAGAGACGTTGGACCCCTGATAGTAGCCGCGCGTTTTCAACTCTCCCGCCGTGACCTCATGGTCCCCGATATTGAACAGCAAGAGTGCCTGAACCGGGTTTAACTCGACTGCGCCCAAACGCTCGAATTCGTCCTTTATCACGTCCAGCATCAGCCGGTGCAAGCGTTCCAGCAAGGCCAGATTGTCGAGATAACGGGTCAGGAACTCTGCTTCGACAGAGGGCCTGAAATCCTGCTGAATGCTCACGACATGCTCCCTAGACGCCAATTTGCCTGACAAAATGGCAGCAAGGGACAAAGATAAAGTTAACTCGCGCGCGCAACGCCAGCCGCAGCGGCAATGCGCCCCAACAGCGGCGACAGCCGGTCGGGGCAGGGCAACGCACCTGTCACCCAGAGATAGAGATCCTGATCGTTTTCATCCAGCATCCGCTCATACGCGTCAAGATCGGCATCCGCCAGATCAGCCAGTGCGCTATCCGCATAGGGGCCGAGGATCAGGTCCATTTCCTTCATTCCCCGCCGCCACGACCGCATGCGCAGTTTCTTCAGGCGCGCTTCGCGCGGATCCAGTGTCATCACAAGGTCTCTCGCAGGATGACACGCAGCCGCTTCTCGGCCCGGCCCATCCGTGTGGCAATCTGGGTCAACTGGGTGCGCATCTGTTGCAGGTCGGTCAGAATCTCTTTGGCATCTGCCGCAATTTCCTCGGCAGAGGCGGGTTCCGCCACGCCCTCACCCTCGCCGGTCAGCAGCCAGCGCATCGACACATTCAACAGGCCCGCCACCATCTGCAGCTTGTTTGCGCGCGGCTCGGACGTGTCATTCTCCCATGCCTGAATGGTCTTGAGCTTCACGCCCAGTCGGCGCGCAAGCAGTGTCTGGCTAAGTGACTGCGACTCGCGCGCGGCTGTCAGCCGGTCGCCGAATGTCGCATATTCGCCCGAATACCAGTTGGCGCTCTCGTCCATTTCCGTCATCTCGTTTCCCTTTGGCTCCTGATTAGGCTTGAACGGGTTACAGGCGCACCATAAGAACAACGCGCCCTAGTTACAAACCGGAGTTTCCGCCATGGCCTTCCTTTCGGACAATCTCGCCCGTGTCAAACCTTCGCCCACAATCGCGGTCACGACCAAGGCGGCAGAGTTGAAAGCCGAGGGCCGCGATGTGATCGGCCTTGGCGCCGGTGAGCCAGACTTTGACACGCCGCAGAACATCAAGGACGCGGCAAAAGCGGCGATTGATGCAGGGAAAACGAAATATACGGCTGTCGATGGTATCCCCGATCTGAAAAAGGCCATCTGCGCCAAGTTCAAGCGCGACAACGGACTGGACTATACGCCTGCGCAGGTCACAGTCGGCACAGGCGGCAAGCAGGTGCTGTATAACGCGCTGGTCGCAACGCTGAACGCGGGCGACGAGGTGGTGATCCCCGCCCCCTATTGGGTCAGCTATCCCGATATGGTTCTGCTGGCGGGGGGGGAGCCGGTGATTGCCGAGGCCACTGCCGAAACCGCCTACAAGCTGACACCCGAGACGCTGGAGGCCGCGATCACGCCAAGAACCAAATGGCTGATCTTCAACTCGCCCTCCAACCCGACAGGCGCGGGCTATACATGGGACGAGTTGAAAGCACTGACCGAAGTGCTGATGCGCCATCCCCATGTCTGGGTGATGTCGGACGATATGTATGAGCATCTGGTCTATGATGATTTCAAGTTCTGCACCCCTGCCGAGGTCGAGCCTGCGCTTTATGAACGCACACTGACCGTCAATGGTGTGTCCAAGGCCTATGCGATGACGGGCTGGCGCATCGGCTATGCAGCGGGGCCTGTCGAGATCATCAAGGCGATGGGCAAGATCCAGTCGCAATCGACCTCGAACCCGTGTTCGGTCAGCCAATGGGCGGCAGTCGAGGCCCTGACCGGCCCGCAGGACTATATTGCCGAGAACAACAAGATTTTTCAGCGTCGCCGTGATCTGGTGGTCGAAATGCTGAACGCCGCCGAAGGTGTGGAATGTCCGGTGCCAGAAGGCGCGTTCTACGTCTACCCATCGATTGCAGGCTGCATCGGCAAGACCTCGGAAGCGGGCACAGTCATCGCCGATGACGAGGCCTTTGCGACGGCATTGCTGGAGGAAAAGGGCGTGGCGGTCGTGTTCGGTGCGGCATTCGGGACCTCGCCCTGTTTCCGCGTCAGCTATGCGACCTCGGACGACGCCTTGCGCGAAGCGTGCACGCGGATACAGGCTTTCTGCGCAAGCCTGCGCTGAGCCTCCGCGTGCATCGGTGACGTGCGGCAGCGCTGAGGCCACAGCGTCACTGCGGCGCCAACGCCATCACAGGCTGGACGCCATGCCATAGGCCCCGCTGCGAAGCGGGGCCTGTGCATATGAGATCGGGCGGATAGAGCAGCGCGTGTGCGAACACGCAAACGGTGTCACTGGTTGTGCGCAGGATCACGCGCCAGATCCAGAAAGGCCTTGACCAGTTTTGCATTGCGCCTTTCGGGCAGGCAGATCAGCGTTTCGTCCATTTCCATCTGGGGCGCGTCCGACAGGTCCAGACGCTTTAGCCGCCGATCCTCGCCGAATTCCGCGAGCGAGACAAACCCCACCCCGGCCCCGGCCGCAACAATTTCGCGCACCGCTTCGCGCCCCTCGGCAACGATGACGGGTGTCAGCATCACGCCACGCTCGGCAGCGGCATGTTCAAGTTTGGAACGAGTGCGCGACCCTTCTTCGCGCAACACAAGCGGCAGGTCTGGCAGATCGCTGAGCCGCAGACTGTCGCGGCTGGCGACCGGATGATCATGCGCGACAAAGGCAATGATCGGGCTGCGCCCCATCGGAACAAGCTCGAACTGCAGACTGTCGGGAACGTCGCCCAGAACACCGACATCCGCCTCGTAGCGGCGCAAGGCCGATGTGACGCTGTCGGTGTTGCCAGCGCGCACATGAATACGCACCAGCGGGTATTTCTGCCTGAACCGGGTCAGTATTCCGACCAGATGATGCGCACTGTCGGCGATGATCCGCAGATTGCCGACCCGAAACGCGCGCCGCTCGTTGAGAAGTTCAAGCGCCTCGCGTTCATTCTCGAAAATGCGCCGGGTGATTTGCAAAAGGGCCTCACCCTCTGGCGTCAGGCTGATCTGCTTGCGCGCCCGGCTGAACAGCAAGACGTCATATTCTTCTTCAAGTCGGCGCACCTGATCCGAAATTGCGGGCTGTGTCAGACATAGCAACTCTGCCGCACGCGAAAACCCGCCAGCGATGGCGACATGGTGAAACGCACGAAGCTGAACATAGCGCATATCTGAAACCATCAGTCATTTGCATACTTTAGAAAGAATTATCGATCTGGCCTATGGGTTGCAATGCGCAATGGGCGCGGCTTGGCAAAGTAACGCCCCCGGAACGGAAAGTGCCTAAAAATGCATCCAGAGTCGCATATGCTTCCCCCACTGAGCCCGGTGTTCCTTGCCAGCAAATTGGCACCAGTGACACCGTTACCGGGAGGGTGCAGACCCTGCCCAAATGCTCAGCGTAACCTATGATTGCATACGGTATATCGATTTTACAAATGAACCATCAGGTGCGAAGCAAGATCATCTTGCGGGAGGACAGACCATGAGCGAGACAGAGACATTTCCAAGGCCGCGACTGGGGGAGCCCTTTCTGCTGACGCCGGGCCCCTTGACCACTGCATATGAAGTCAAAGAAGCCATGCTGTGCGACTGGGGGTCATGGGATGGCGATTTTCGCGCCATGACGGCAGAGGTAAACCGCAGACTTCTTGCGATGGCGGGCGACAGCACGGGCGAGTTTGCCTGCGTCCCGATGCAAGGGTCCGGCTCTTTCGCGGTCGAAGCGATGCTGGGAACGCTGGTGCCGAAGGATGGCAAGGTTCTGGTGCTGGCCAACGGGGCTTATGGTCAGCGCGCGGCGCAGACCTTGCGCTATCTTGGACGCGATCACGTTGTCATCGACAAAGGCGACTATCTGCCACCGTTGGGCACCGAAGTGGCCGCTGCACTGGATGCAGACCCCGCAATCTCGCATGTCATGGCCATCCATTGCGAAACATCTTCCGGCATTCTGAACCCGGTCGAAGAGATCTCGCAGGAGGTCTATGCACGGGGGCGAAAGTTGCTGGTGGACTCGATGTCGGCTTTCGGTGCGATTCCCATCGAGACAGGCCGCATTCGTTACGAGGCGATTGTTGCATCCGCCAACAAATGTATCGAAGGCGTGCCCGGCTTTGGCTTCGTGATTGCCCGCAAATCCGAACTGCATGCCTCGCAAGGCAACAGCCACTCGCTTGCGCTCGATCTGCACGCGCAATGGCAGTATATGGAACAAACAGGCCAATGGCGCTACACCCCGCCGACCCATGTGGTCGCGGCGTTTCTCAAGGCACTGGAAATCCACGAAGCCGAAGGCGGTGTCGCGGGGCGGGGCGCGCGCTACACTGCCAATCGCGATGTCATGGTCGGGGGCATGCGCGCGCTAGGCTTTGAAGCGCTACTGTCGGACAAATGGCTGTCGCCCATCATCGTGACATTCTTCAGCCCGGCAGACCCGGCCTTCGAATTTGCGCGTTTCTATGACCTGATGAAGGCCGAAGGCTTCGTGATCTATCCCGGCAAACTGACAGTTGTCGACAGTTTCCGCATCGGCTGCATCGGTCGGATGGATACTGCCGTGATGCGCGGTGTGGTTGACGCAGCAGGCCGCGCCCTGTCCGCGATGGGTGTGACCGATGCAAGCCCGCCCGCCCGCGCTCTGGAAGAGCGGGCAAAACTCGCCGCATGAAACACAAGACCGAAGGAAGCCCCATGACCAGACCTGTCATCGTGAATGGCCGCACCTACCCCTGGCCGCAGCGGCCTGCCATTGCGATCTGCCTTGATGGGTGTGAACCCGCCTATCTGGAAGAGGCGATTGCAGCCGGGCTCATGCCCACGCTCGAGCGCCTGCGGGCCAGCGGAACCGACCGCATCAGCCATTCGGTGATCCCGTCATTTACGAATCCCAACAACCTCTCGATTGCGACAGGGCGTCCGCCTGCAGTCCATGGCATCTGCGGCAACTACCTGTTCGAGCCGGAAACCGGTCAGGAAGTCATGATGAATGATGTGCGATTCCTGCGTGCAGAAACTGTTTTTGCCGGGTTTTACAACGCGGGGGCCAAGGTGGCGATAGTTACGGCAAAGGACAAACTGCGCGCGCTACTGGGCGCGGGCTTGCGCTTTGACGAGGGGCGCGCGATCTGTTTCTCGTCCGAGAAGTCGGGCAACACGACCGTTGCAGACCACGGGATTGACGCGGCCAGCGACTGGCTGGGCCGCCCGGTGCCCGATGTCTATTCGGCTGACCTGTCCGAGTTCATCTTTGCTGCGGGTGTGAAGCTTCTGCGCAAGTGGCGGCCCGATGTGATGTATCTGACCACAACAGATTTCATCCAGCACAAGCACGCGCCGGGCGACGCGGTGGCCAATGATTTCTACGCCATGTTCGACCGTTATCTCGCCGAGCTTGATGCGCTGGGGGCAGCCATTGTGGTGACGGCGGATCATGGCATGAAACCCAAGCATCTGGCCGACGGGGCACCTGCCGTCATCTATGTGCAGGATCTGATGGATGACTGGCTGGGCGCAGGCGCGGCACGGGTGATCCTGCCAATTACCGACCC
>SKRW01000215.1 GCA_007118295.1 Paracoccaceae bacterium
CGCGCTGCGCGCCTTCCAATGTAGGGAACGCGTTGGTCAGCCCCATCGTATAGGGGTGGAAGGGCTGGCCGAAAACCTGCCGCACCGGGCCGGTTTCCATGATCTTGCCGCCATACATTACCGCCACGCGGTCACAGGTCTGCACCACGACCGAGATGTCATGCGTGATGAACATCAGCGCCATGCCACGCTCGCGCCGCAGCTTTGCCAGCCGCGACAGGATCTGCGCCTGTGTGACCACATCCAGCGCGGTGGTCGGTTCATCCGCGATCAACAGTTGCGGCTGCAAGGCCATCGCCATGGCAATGACCGCGCGCTGTTTCATGCCGCCCGACATCTCGTGCGGGTAGGCGCGCAGCCGCGACGGGTCCAGACCCACAGCGCGGAACAGATCAGCCGCCTGCGCCATGCCCTCGGCCTGATCGATCTTGATATGCGCATTCATCGCCTCGACGATCTGATCGCCAACCCGGTAAACCGGGTCGAGCGCATTCATCGCGGCCTGTGAAATCCACGCGATTTCCTTCCAGCGCACACGGCGCATGTCTTCGCCCTGCAGCGGCACAAGATCGCGGCCTGCAAAATCGATCACCCCGCGCGGGATTTCACCATTGGGGGGCAGCAGTTTCAGCATGGCTTTCGCAGCGGTTGTCTTGCCGCAACCGGATTCGCCCACCAGCCCCAGTGCCTCGCCGGGGGCAATCGTGAAATCAATCCCGTCCACGGCCTGCACCGGCCCCGCGCCGGTGCGGTAATGAATGGCCAGATCGCGCACATCCAGCAGGGTTTGCGTTGCCATATCCTTCATTGCCGCGCTCTCAATCTGGGATTGGCGACCACTTCCAGTGACCGCGAGATGAAGAAGACCGACAGCACCGTGGTCATGATGAGAATACCCGGCGGCAGGTTCCACCACCATGCTGTGCGCCACGCACCCGACAGCCGCGCATCATGCAAGATGCCACCCCAACTGATGGATTGCGGGGGGCCAAGCCCAAGGAAAGACAGTGTCGCCTCGGCGATGATCGACACGCCGACGATGATGGCCAATTCCAGAAAGACCAGCGGCAACACATTGGGGAAGATATGCAGATACATGATCCGCAAGTCCGACGCGCCCGCCACGCGGGCGGCTTTCACAAACGGGCGTTCGCGCAATGACAGCACCTGTGAGCGGATCAACCGCGCGACCGTGCGCCATGTCAGCAAGCTGACCGCCAGAATGACAATCGTCAGGCTGGGCTGGAACAGCAGCACAAGGATCAGCGCGAAGGGTTCAAACGGGATGCCATACATCACATCGACCGTGCGCATCAGGATGGTTTCGGTCCGGCCCCGATAATAACCCGCGATCAGGCCCACATTGGTACCGATCAGCACGACCAGTGTTGCCCCCAGAAACCCCACCAGCAAGGCGATCTGGCTGCCATGCACATTCTGGCTGAACAGATCACGCCCCAGATGGTCGGTGCCGAACCAATGCTCGCGCGATGGCGGGGAAAGACGGGTGACAAAACGGTCCGACCCCAGCGCCAGCCAGTCATCGCCCACCATCAGCAGCGCGCGCAGGTGACGCTCGCTTTCAGTGGGCACGATCTGCCAGACCGCGCCGTCCCATTCCATGATGATCCCATTGCGCCCAGCCGCTACGGCGCGCCCGTCATCGTCAATCCAGCCCGCGCGCAGCGCGCGGGTGTCAGGTGCAGGGTCCGTGACCCAAGCGCCATCAGCGGTATCGCGCCGCAACAGCGTGCCACGCTCGCCCACAACCAGCGCCGCCCCGTCAGGTGCGATATAGATATGGTTCAGATCGCGGCTGGAGCCGATGCGTTCCAGTGCCGCCGTCCCCGTTTCCGGGTCATAACGGATGGCAAGGCCACGCTCGCCCACGATCAGCGCAGTGCCGTCTGCATCCAGCGCCACGCCATTCAAGGGAAATCCACGCCCGACAGGGCTATCGATTTCTGCAAATGTGCCTGCCGATGCATCGAGCAGCCAGATTTCCTCATTCGCGCCAACAATCAGGGCACGGTCGGTATCAAGCCAGACGACACCGCGCAGATCGGCTTCGGGCATGGGGACCAGTCGCCATTCGGTGCCGTCGCGCAACAGGATCGTGCCCAATGTGCCGACGACAATCGCGCGACCGTCCGCGCTCAGATCAACCGCATTCAGGTCAGCCTCGGTTGCGACATCGACGCGCGTCCAGTCACCGGTCCCTGTGCGGGTCCAGACTGTGCCGCTGCGCCCCACGATGATGGACTGATCGTTCTGATGCGCCGCATCATTCAGCGCCAGCGGGCCAAGGCTTTCGCGCAATTCCCAGCCCGCCGCGCTGCGCGCCAGAACCGAGCCATCCTCGATCTCGTTTATGTGGCGCGGATCATGCGGCGACAGGACAGGCGCAAACAGCGCCATTGCGATGATCACACCCAAAACACACATGCCGATCACGGCCAGTCGGTCCTGCATCATCAGCCGCAACGGGCCCATGGCCGCGCGCAATATCGGGGGAAGGGTCATCGGAAGCTCACCCTTGGGTCAAGTGTGGTATAGAGGATATCGACCAGCAGGTTCAGCGTGATCACGAAGGCCGCCATGATCAGGAAACTGGCCTGCGCCAGCGGAAAGTCAGAGGTGCGCACGGCATTCAGGATCTCGCGCCCCAGACCGGGCCATGAAAACACAACCTCGACCACCACCTGCCCGCCCGCAGCCAGCCCGATGGTCACCGCAAGTTGCGTGACCACAGGCAACAACGCATTGCGCGCAGCGTGCTTATACAGGATGTCACGTTCGGGCAGGCCCTTGGCGCGGGCCATCTCGATGAAATCCTCGCCATACACTTCCAGCATGGTGTTGCGCATGATCAGCAACGGCGAGCCCAGATAGTACAGCGCCACGATCAGCACTGGCAGAATTGCGTGCCACAGGAAATCCAGCGTGAATATCTTGTCAAGGAAACCATCCGCATCATAGGGCAGCGTGCGCATACCGGATGTCGGGAACAGTGACAGCCCGACCCCGAAGACAAGTATCGCGATCATCCCCGTCCAGAACATGGGCGCAGAGCGGAACATCAGGCCCACAAAAATCCCCACTGTATCGGTGCGCGACCCGCGCCGCCATGACAGCCATGCACCCAATGGCACACCGATGCCGTAGGCCAGCACAATCGCGGCCAGCATCAGGATCATCGTGTTGGCCAGTCGTTCCCAGACGATCTCTGACACTGGTGCGCGGTAGCTGAAGGATGTGCCGAACTCGCCCTGCACGGCATTGGTCAGGAACAGCACATATTGCCGCCAGAGCGGATCTTCCAACCCGAACTGGGCACGCACGGCGGCGCGTTGCTCGGCATTCAGCCCCTCGGTGATCAGCGCCGACGTCGGGTCTGGCAGGCCCATTCGGAACAGGAAAAACAGGATTGTCGCAATGATCCACAGCGAAAAGATCGCCTGCAGAACACGTTTGAGCAGGTAGGTGCGGCGTGTCATTGCCTGAGCTTTCCGAGCGGGCTTGAAAAAGATACGCCCTGCCGCATGTCACTGCAGCAGGGCATTGTCGAACCTGGCCGAATTAACGCTGCAAGCGGCCTTCGCTGTCCCAGCTATAGCCAGCCTCTTCCAGCTCGGCGCGGGCGGCGTCCATGTCATATTCGAACCGCTCGACAAAGGGGTTGTGCCAGAAGGCGTTGACCGGGGCGACCACTGTCGTGCCAACCTCGCCGCGCCCGTCCAGCAACACATTGACCATCCGCTCGCGGTCCATTGCCATCGTCAGCGCACGACGCACAGCCCGGTCGTCAAATGGTTCGCGCCGGGTGTTGTAGGTCATGTGGAAATAGCCGAAATCGGGCACCGACACGACCGTCAGATCATCATTGCCTTCGGCCAGCGGAATCTGTCCCGGTTCCATGCGCCATGCGGTCATGTCAATCTGGCCAGTCTGCAGCGCGGTGAACACACCTTCAGCATCGGCATAGATCACGAATTCCACGCCATCCACAGCGATATTGTCCGCGTGGAAATGGTCGCGGTTGGTGGTCAGCGACATGAATTCACCGCGATCATAGCGGTCGAAGGCGAACGGACCAGAGCCGACCGTCGGGATCTGGTCAGGTGTCAGATCCTGCGGGTTGTCAATTTCGGACCAGATATGCGCAGGCAGGATCGGGATCTGGCTGAGCGTGATGGTCGCAAAAGGTGCAGACGGTTCAGACAGGTTGAAACGCGCAGTCAGATCGCCCGTCACCTCGACCGATTCAATGGGCGCGAGATACGAGTTGAAGTAGCTGTATTCGCTGTCCATGTAATAGTTGAAGGTAAAGGCGACATCCTCGGCGGTCATCGGTTCGCCATCATGAAAGGTCATGCCTTCGCGCAAGGTGACGTCGATGGTGACATCATCCACCGGATCGACGCTTGCTGCGGCCCATGGCACCGGCTCCACATCGGGGGACAGGCGCACCAGACGGTCATAGTACATGCGCATCCATTTCCATCCCCAAACCGAGGTCGAGGCGAGCGGATTGATATTGTCCGGCTCTTGCGGGCCGCCGATGCGCAGGGTGGTGCGGTCGCCCACGGGCTGGGCTTCCATGGGCACCCACTCGGAATACAACCCTTCACCCGCCATCGCATTCATGTTGGTGAACTGGGTGTTGTTGTAGGCCACAACCTCGTCGCGGTGAAACAGCACCACGACCGGAACATCGCCCATATACAGTTCCTGCATCTCGTGGACGATGTCGCGCCGCGCTTCTATGTCAAACTCGGCACCCTGTGCATCATAGAGCGCGTCATAATCAGGGTTTGCATAGCCACCGGGATTGTTGGCGCCCAGTCCGGCCTGACGGCTATCCAGCGTGCCAAGAAAGAACTGGGGGTCCAGACGATCCACGCGCCCGGACCAGCCCAGAATGGTCGCATCGAAATCCTGTTCCGAATAGAAGCGGTCCAGCAGGGTGCTGAATTCCATCGGGCGCACCGACACATCCAGCCCCAGTTCGCGCCACGCATCGGCGATGATAAACGCACCTTCATAGCGGATCGGATCATAGGATTCCGTGGTGGTGAAAATCTCGACCGAGGCGACGCGCTCCTGCGCGACCCCCGGTGTCGCGAACCCGGCCATTGCCAGCATCGATGTGCCGGCCAGCATGAATTTCCGTGTCACTAGCTTCTCCCCGTGCTTGTATTTTTGTGGCGCTGCGGCTTTCGCAGCAAGACCTGACATGACGGTATTACGCATGTTCACCAAGGGTCAACCCTTCGACGGGTTTTCTTTGAGCCTCAAAACCGCTCTCGAATACGCGCAAACAGTAGAGCGTCAGCGCGGAATGGCTGGGAAGTCGGCACCGGGCGCAGCCCCCGGTTCTGGCGGGATTGTCGCTGGCAGACAAAGTGTTCCACCCCTTGCTCATGCCGCGATTTTGCCCGCCAGAAACTCTGCAGAAAGCACGAACGGCATGTTCTGTGCCACTGCGCCGCAATGTCTGGCGCGTGCCGATGCGATACGTTGAAACCATGCAGGATCCGGGGTATCCAAGAATGCAGGCGTTGCCTGCTGGTGGATCCGACAAGACCTAGCGCCGAAACGGCCTGTGCGGGGAGGAGTTGCGCTGTCAGATTGTTATTGCCGCAGCATAATCGGCAGCGTCCCAAGCGCCGCGCGCCTGCATGTCACCGGCGGCGGACCGAACATGATCACCTACGCGACCTCGGGTATTCCTGAAATGTGCCTTCAGACGCGTTGCGGCCTTCCAGCCCGTCGCGGTGAGACAAGGCGCACAAGCAGCAGTCTGACATGATGGCAAAGGACGCGCCGCGCGTATTGCTGGTTTGCGAATTCGGCGCGGGGATCAGCCATGTGCGCCGGATGACCGAGGTCGCTGCGCACTTACAGGCCCTAGGTGCCGAATGCCTTGCAGCACTCAATGATCCCGAACTGGGCGCACCGCTACGGCATCTTGGCGTGCCTGTGATCCAAAGCGTGGTCTGGCCAGCACGGCGGCGTCAACCCGTCGCATGGAAAGAGCGTCAGCCGCGCGGGCTTGGCGATGTTCTCGCAAACCTGGGCGTGACACGCCCCGAGGTGCTGGCACCTGCCATCGGGCATTATGACGCGCTTTTTTCGCTTTTCCGTCCTGACGTCGTCTTGTCTGAAAACGGCTTTGGTGCCTTGCTCGCCGCGCGGGGCCAGTTACCGGCCATCGCCTTTGGCACCCCGAATTGCCTGCCCCCTACCAAGGGCGATGACCTTGCGCCCTATGACGGGGCAGCGCACAGCCCGTCCTGGCCCACCGAACAGGTTTTGTCGGGCATCAACGCTGGCTTGTCGGCAGCAGACCGGCCGTTGCTGGCGAACATGGCCGCGTTGCTTGATGAGGCCAGCGCCGTGATGCCGTTCGGACCACCGGAACTGGACCTGTTTGCAAGCAACCGGCGCGCGCCGCTGCTTTCGCCCCACTTGTCCGGTATAAGCGCCCCGATGCAGGCCCGTGCCGATGCGCCCGAAGTGTTCATCTATCTGCACGGCTTTTTGCAACAACGCGCCGCCGTAATGGAAAGCCTGCTGAGCATCGCCTGTCCAAGCCGCGTGTTCATGCCGGGGCTTACCGAGGAATGGCGCGCCCGCTTTCCGTCCCATATTCGGGTGGCGACAGAACCAGTGCCACCTGCCCGGATCGTGGCGCAATCTCGCGCGGTGCTGCACCATGGTGGCCGGCAAATGACCGCTCTCTGCCTGGCCACGGGGCTGCCGCAAGCCATCCTTGCAAAGGAATCCGACAATGTGCTTGCCGCCCGGTTGGTGACACGTCGCGGTCTTGGGGTAGCCTGTCTATTGCGCGACCTGACACAGGACTGGCTTGCGCAGGCCGCAGACCAATTGCATACCGATGCCGCGTTCGGGGTGCGGGCACGCAACGCGGCGCATGACTTTGCTGGCTGGTTCGGGCAGGACCCGACACTTGCCGTTGCCCGCGCAGCACTCGCGCAGTGCAGGCCCTGAGATCGTGGTATCCCATTGGCCGGGTTTAGCGCCGCCCGAAGGTTGCAGGACGTCCCCAAGGGGGCAATGATTTCCGCGCAGACGCAGGATGCGCGACAGCGTCACCAATCGTTGCGCCCACGACATTACCAATACTGGTCAGGATGGCACAATCAGGATCATCGCGACCCGCAGCAGGGCACGACGAACACGCGATCAGGTTCTTCGACAAGCGTTCAGGGCGTCGCTGGCGGCTGTAAACCCCATCAGTGACAGTTCGATATTGACAGGACGCGCCCCGAGCATTGGCCTGAAACCGACAAACACAGACCTGTCCCTGCGAAGTTGTCCTATTGCCTGCGCGCTCAGTTGACCACCAGCAGTGCACATCTCCTGATCGCAACTCAGCCATTCAAGCCCGATGGCCGTCCTGTCCCGCCCTGCGTGGCGCAGGGCGATGCCGCTGGCCAGACTGGCCCCGATCGGCACGCGGATCGCGATCAGGTAGGGCATTTCCGCGTCAGGACCCGGCAGGATCGACACCTCCAGAAGTATCGACCCTGTCGCTTGGCTGGAAACAAGCGAAACAAGCCTGCACTCAGAGCCGGTCTGGACCAGTTGCCAGTCGCGGAACTGCCGGATGTCATCGGCCCTCGCGCTGATGAGTGAGAGAACGAGAACGAGCACAAAAGCCAAGATGCCATTGCGCAGAACCCGCTCAGCTTTCGTCATCTTCTTCCTCGTCTCGGGACCGTGGAGCACCAACCCGGCGCACGCCTATCGCCCGGCGCCAGTTGTCATGATCGAGGCCAAGAAACTCGTCGAAGCGGTCATTCCCTGGCCTGCCCGGACCTGCCTCGATGTTCTTCGCTGGCTCGCGTGATGCCGGGTCCGGGCGACCCTGCGCGTCTTCATTTGGTCCCGACGAGTCATCCCCATCGCCGGGTTTGTCATCGCCATCGCCGGGCTGGTCGTCCCCGTCACCGGGTTTGTCGTCACCATCGCCGGGCTGGTCGTCACCGTCACCGGGTTTGTCGTCACCGTCGCCGGGTTTGTCATCCCCATCACCGGGCTGGTCGTCACCGTCACCGGGTTTGTCGTCCCCGTCACCGGGTTTGTCGTCACCGTCGCCGGGCTGGTCATCGCCGTCACCGGGTTTGTCATCGCCATCGCCGGGCTGGTCGTCTCCGTCACCGGGTTTGTCATCCCCGTCACCGGGCTGGTCATCGCCATCATCCGGGGCGGATGGGCCGGGCACTGGTGTCTGGGGGTCGAACATTGACGCAAGGATCAGCGCATCCTTCAGTTCGGTGCGTTCGGCCATGTCGAAATGCGGGCCTCCCCAAGGGCCGATCTCGGACCCGGCCGGAACCGCGAAGTCCGGCGTCTCGATACTGCCGACCAACTCCACCTGCACCGGTCTTGCCGACTTCACGATCACCGCACCCTCGGACGCTGTAATCACATCGGCTGTCAGGGTTCCGGGCAGGTCGAGCACCACATCCCCCTGACGCGCCGCGATGGTGGTCAGACCGGCCTCGTCCAGATCAATGGTCAAGGCCCCACCGACGCGCCCGATCCCGCCGTCAAGCGCATAAAGCAGCGTACGGTCAGCACGCAGCCCGCCCGCACCGAATATGCCATGGTCGGCCAGCAGAACCAGGGTTCCCAGCCCATCAGGGTTATTGACTGCGACATTGCCATCCAGAACGATGGAACCCAGCGAAACGATCTGAAGCGCCGGCCCTGTGACCTCAAGACCGTGGAGCGTCAATTCCGGTGCATTATTGGCGATGGCAAAGCCACCATATGACACCTGCCCCACAAGCCCGGCAACATTGGTGCGCAACCCGACACCCTGCGGCGTGTCCACCTGACCAGCCTTGAGTATCAACCGCCCGTTGGGCGCGATCAGGCGCGGCGACACGGCTTGCGAGAAGAGCCGTCCATCGACCACGATCTCAAGGTCTCCATTCTCGGCAACAATCGCGCCCAAAAGACCCAGATCACTGGGAGTGGTAACAGAAATATTGCCGGAGCCAGAGTATATGCCCGGCCCGGCGGGCAGCGTGTAGTCGCCCGGCAGCGCCAGTGTGATGTCACCGTTGCTGGTGGCGAGGGAATTGCCATTCAGTTCCAGATCTGCAGTGCTCAGCACGATATCGCCACCGTCAACCAGTTCCACAGGCGAAAGCAAGGTCAGTGCCCCCGCCCCGGTCACGCGGAAACTGTGGGCCTTGCCGTCTCTGGGCACCATGGCCGCAGGATCGAGTGTGATCCCAGTGCCCCCCGCCACTTCGACAGCCAGATGATCGCCCGCAGACAGGCTCAACGGCAGATCCCCGCCCCCGAGGGCTGCAAGGATCGGCGCAAACGTGCCCGTAGAGGTCCCGATGCTGCCGTCCGGTGCCGAAAGTGAAACAGTCGAGGCCAGTATGGTGGGCCCACCCACGCCCGCTGCGCGGCGAAGATCGCCGTTGCGGGTCGTTATGGTGACTCCGGCTTCGGACGGGGTAAACAACTGGCCCAGTCGCAAGGCGCCGGCGCCCAGCAGGTGAATGCCATTTGCCGCACGCGCATCCAGCGCGGCGCCACTGAAGGGTGTTGCCACGCGAAGCGCACCCGAGGGCGCACCAATACTGCCCGTGGCGGCCTCCAGGACGATTTCGCGCCCGCTGACGCCGGTTCCGGTTCCGTCCAAGGGCCGCAGCAGGCTACCCGCGACCTTGACGCGCACCATTTCAGTGCCCTCGATGCGCTGGATGCGCAGGTCGCCCTCGCTGCCGATCAGCGCGGAAGATCCGGCAATCGCGTTCAGGGTGCCGGTCAACTCCACATCGATGTCGTCCAGCACCCGGATCTCGATGGTACCGTCGTCCAGCCGAGTGATGTCACCGCGCTCGGCCGTGGCCAGTGCAAGCAGCGCTTCGTCCGAGATCGCCGCGCCCGGCGCAATGGTGATGACGCCCTCTTGCCGACCGATGTTGTGTGCTGCGATCAGCGTGGCGTTGCGGCCGATGACGTTGGGCGCTTCGATGCGCAGCTGCGTGTCGGTGACGCCGAGGATCAGGTCCTCGCGGATGCCGCGGCGCAGCTGGTCATTGGTGAAGAACATGCCCTCGGCGGCTTCCTCGAGCCTGCGTTCGTCGATCTTGACCTGAAGCAGCGGATCATAGGGCTTGTCACCATGGACGGCGTGGATGGCGTGGTATGCGTCGGTCAGCCGCCGCGCCTCTGCGATCAGGAATTCGTCATCAAAGCCCTCGTCCAGAAGCGCGATGCGTTCGGCCTCGGAATAGACGAAGGTGAAATCAGGATCATGGCCAAGATCACGCGGCGCGCCGCGTGGGTCGGCGGAGGGATCAAGGCGCATTTCCCAGTAGAATTCGTAATCCGCCTTCTCCTGTGCTTCCAGCGCGGCCTCCAGATCGTCGATCCGGGTCAGGTGAGTGCCGTCATCGGTCACGCGCAGGCCAAGTTCGTCCCACAGCGCCTCCAGCAGGCCCGCGGCGGCGCGGCGGTCGAATTCTTCCTCGGGGTTGCGGTCGAGGATGGAATAGTCGTCGGCGGTGACGAACACATCTCCGGTGCGCGAGCGGACCTCGCCCAGGCCCAGCG
>SKRW01000212.1 GCA_007118295.1 Paracoccaceae bacterium
GCGGGCAAAGTCGCTGTCATCACGGGTGCCTCTGGTGGGATCGGGGCTGCGGCAGCGCAGCTTTTCGCCGAAGCCGGTGCGCGCGTGGTGGTTGGTTATCGCAGCAACAGCGCAAAAGCACAGGCGCTTGCAGATGCCCTGCCCGGCACGGGCCATATCGCGGCACAGGTTGAACTGACCGACTCCGCATCTGTCGCGGCACTGCGGGACCGTGTTTTGGCAGAATGTGGCCGCGCGGATATTCTGGTCAACTCTGCGGGAACGACCACACCGGTGCCCCATGCCAATCTGGATGACCTGACCGACGAGATCATTGATGCGGTGTTCGCGTCGAACTGGCGCGGTGTGTTCGCGACAATCCGCGCCTTTGCGCCGCTGTTGAAAGCAAGCGGCGACGGCGTCATCCTCAATGTCTCGTCGATCGCCGCGTTCAAGGGGTTTGGCTCATCCGTCGCCTATTGCGGTGCCAAGGCCGGGCTGGATGCGATGACCCACACCTTGGCATTGGCACTGGCACCTGACATCCGGGTTCTGTCCATCTCGCCCGGTGTGGTGGATACGGGCTTCGTGCCAGGCCGCACAAAAGAGCAGATCGCCAAGGCCGGTGCGGCAACCCCGCTGGGCAAGGTCACGACCCCCGACGATGTGGCAGAGGCCATTTTCGCCGCCGCAGTCCATCTGCGCCACTCTACAGGAACGCGCATTGTCGTCGATGCCGGACGGAGCCTTTGAGCATGACCCCCAAGACCATCATGACCGTCGCGGTCACCGGCAATCAGGCCACGCGCGACAACCACCCGCACCTGCCCGTGACCCCGGAAGAGATTGCAACCGCATGCCTTGACGCGGCGGACGCAGGTGCCGCGATTGCCCATATCCATGTCCGCGACCCCGAAACCGCTGCGCCATCAATGGATCTTGCGCTCTACCGCGAGGTGGTGGACCGCATCCGCGCGCGCAATTCCGACCTGATCCTGAACCTGACGACAGGGCCAGGCGGGCGCTATCACCCCTCCGAGGACAATCCTGCGGTTGCCGGTCCGCGCACCAATCTGATGCGCCCCGAAGGCCGGGTCGAGCATGTGCTGGCTCTCAAGCCCGAGATCTGCACGCTGGATCTGAACACCATGACATTCGGGCGTGAAGTGGTGATAAACGTACCGTGGAGCGTGCGCCGCATGGCTGAGCTGATTTACGATGCGGGCGTGAAGCCGGAACTGGAACTGTTCGACACCGGCGATATCGCGCTGGCCCGCGACCTGCTGGCCGAAGGGGCGCTGCACTCACCGCCCATGATATCGCTCGTGACCGGCATCAGATACGGCTTTCCTGCGTCCCCTGACGTGATGGCAACTGCCGCGCGCCTGCTGCCACGCGACGCGCTTTGGACTGGCTTTGGTGTCGGACGCATGGCGTTTCCGATGCTGGCGCAAGCCTACCTGCTGGGCGGGCATGTGCGCATCGGCATGGAAGATACCTCTTACATCTCCAAGGGCCAACTCTGCCGCGACAATGCAGAACTGATCGCGACAGGCCGCGACATCATCGAGAAACTTGGCGGCCAGATCGCCAGCACAGGCGAAGCCCGGCGCATGCTGGGGCTGGCCGAATAACCAGACATTCCTTCTCACACCCATCACGGAGCAGACCATGAATATTCAGAAATCGCCAATCGACAATCGCGCGCTTTGGGTGACCGAGAAGGCCGATGCGTTTGATGCGGTCAATCTTCAACTTACCGAAATGCCCATGCCGGAACCCGGCCCCGGTCAGGTTCTGGTCGAAGTTGTCTCTTCGGCAGTCAATCCGTCGGACGTGAAGGCAACACTCGGCATCATGCCACACGCTGTCTGGCCGCGCATTCCGGGGCGCGATTATGCGGGCATCGTGCGCAAGGGGCCAGATCATCTGGTCGGGCGTGAGGTGTGGGGCGGCGGCGGCGAACTGGGGATCACCCAGAACGGCACCCACGCGACCCATGTCGTGCTGCCCCTCAGTGCTATCCGCGAGAAACCCGCCTCGCTGAGTTTCGAGGAAGCGGGCGCGGTCGGCGTTCCCTTCATCACAGCCTATGAGGGCCTGCGCGAGGCGGGCGGAATTCAGCCCTTCGATTCGGTGCTGGTCTGCGGTGTGAACGGCAAGGTTGCACAGGCAGTGATCCAGATGGCCACCATGGCGCGGGCAAAGGTCTTTGCCGTCAGCTACAAGCCCACCGAATACACGGGCTTTGCCAATGAAGATGTGGAAATCTTCGACACCTCGTCGCAGGATGTGGCCGGCGAGATCCGTGAGCGCACAGGTGGGCGGGGGATTGACCTTGTCTTTAACACAGTCGGCAGCCCGTATTTCGAGCTGGGCAATTCCGTGATGGCCAAGCTCGGGCGCCAGATTTTCATCTCGACCTTTGATCGTGGCGTGCCCTTCGACATTTTCGCCTTCTACCGGGGCCGCCAGCGGTTCATCGGGGTGGATACACTGGCGCTGGATGCGAGTTACTGCGCGCAGATCTTCGACCGCCTCGGGCCGAAATTCGAACAGGGCTACCTGCGCCCCTTCCCCATCAAGGACGCGTCGATCTTCAGTCTGGACACAGCACGCGATGCCTACAAGCTTGTGTCGCAGGCGACGCCAGACCGCATTGTCCTGAAACCCTGAGCGCTGGCATGCAGGTAACCCGCATTGCCGACGCACCGACCTATATCGCACCAGAGCATTATGACATGCGCTCGCTTCGGTTGCAGGGGCGCGAGGCCGGGCCGACCGACACGGTCTGGCTTGGCCTCTCGCATATCCTGCCGGGCGGCCACACATCGCTTTCCCCCGCGCAGGTGGAAAAGATCTATGTCTGTATCTCGGGCGAAGTGACTGTGCGCACGGACAGCGAAGAGGTCACGCTTCACCCGCTCGACAGTTGTCGCCTTGCCGCAGGCGAGCCGCGCGCGCTGGAAAACCGCACGAATCTGCCCGCCACCGTCCTGCTGGTCATGCCAGAAACGCAGTGAAAGCGCGGCCCGGCGACACCGGTCGTGCCCCCCGGATGCGTGGTTTGTCCAAAGGCGTCGCTTGCGCGCATCATCCTCCTAGCCCCCCCAGCCCCGGTGCATCGGACTGGGGGGATCGGCGTTCGCGGGGTTACCGATCCGGCTCTTGCATCGCAGCGCCAATCCCGATGGTCGGGTCCGCATGTCCTTGCCTGCATGGCATTGGAGCATGCGCATGGTGCAGTCTGAGTAGATGGCAGACACCTTGAATGGCTGGTTGCGCGGGGCCACATCAAGCCCTAAGAGGTCCAGCGACAGGAGGAGGCATGTCCGAGGACGCCTATCGACGCCCGCCCGATCAGGTAGACATGGCTGCCGAGGAGCGCGCCATTCGCATCGGCTCTACGATTGCGACACTGGCAACGCTGATCGGTTTTGCTGCCGCGTTCCGGATCGCACCAGCCTTTGCCAGCCTGCCGCTAGCCCTGCCCGAGCGGCTGGCCTTTGCCGCGCTTTGCTGGTCCGTGCCGGGGGTCGTCCTGCTGATTGCGATCATGATGGTGTCCACCACGCGGCGCTTTTCGGCAGCAGATATCGGCGGTCAGGCGGCGGGCCCACCCAGCGACAGGCTGGCGATCAAGGCAGCATTCCTGCAAAACACGCTGGAACAGACCGTTCTGGCGGCAGGCTTCTATTTCGCGCTGGCCGCCGTTGCGGGCGGGGCGTGGATGGCACTGCTGCCAGTCGCGGCCCTCCTGTTCGTCGTCGGGCGCATCCTGTTCTACCGGGGCTATCTTCGCGGCGCACAGGGCCGGTCGCTGGGAATGGCGCTGACCATGATGCCAGCCGCGCTGGGGTATCCGCTGGTCTTCGGGTTGGCGGTGTTTGGGCAGTGATCGCGAAAGGCTGCTGCAGGTGCAGCAAGCGGGCACTGCGGGACATGGGGTTTTTCCTGACAGGAAATGTCAGGATGAATCGGTTAGGGTGATCCGGCAAGCGAAAGGAAATCCAATGCTGACCTTCTATCACGCGCCAATGTCCCGGTCGGGCCGGGTGCATTGGCTGCTTCGTGAACTCGATGTGCCCTTTGAGACCGTGCGCTGCGACATTCCCCGGCAAGACGGGTCAGGCGCGCGTGATCCGCGCAACCCGCATCCCGACGGCAAGGTGCCCGCGCTGGCGCATGACGGTGCGCTGATCACCGAATCTGCGGCGATCCTGCTGTATCTGACCGATCTCTTCCCCGACCGCCAGCTTGGCATAGCGACGGGGGAACAGGGGCGCGGGGCGTATCTGACATGGCTGTTCTGGTACGGGGCCGTGGTCGAGCCGGTCTATATCCTTGATGTGCTGGGCGTGGCCGATCACCCCGTGGCACAGGCCAGTTTCCGGGGCCGCGATGCCGTCGCCGCCCGCCTGATCGCGGCACTTGACGGGCGCGAGTGGTTGATGGGCGATCGCTTCACGGCCGCTGACATCCTGCTCTGCTCGCCCTATCTCTATTTCCCCGACGCGACGCCAGATCACCCGACGGCGCGGGACTGGATCAGGCGCTGCACCGCGCGGGAGGCTTATCTCACAGCGATGGAGCATGATTGAGATTGCCGCCGCGCGGTCGGGGCTTTCGCGGTAAGTGCAGACCAGATCGTCGCTGTCCTGCTCAAGGATCAATGCGCCGATACCAGCCCCGCGCCACTGAATCTGGAAGTGGCCTGCACGCGTGCTTCACCAGATGACGACCCTCAGCGGACAGTCCGGATTCAACCAGAACCTGACATCTGTCTGGCAGGATTCTGCCCATCGGATTTGGTGCAGTCACGGAGTTCGGCTATAATGCATGCAATAGCATACTAGCGGGGACAGTCGGAAACGTAATTGCTTTGCTAAAGGAGGCACATTATGCGACGCACGTCATTGGCATTTCTGACCGGCTTTACGATTGCTGGTGCAGCGATGGCACAGGAAGCGATTGTCACCCAACAATCACCGGACGAACTGCTTGGTGGATGGGTGCTCGGCGCGGGGGTCACCTCTGTTGACGGGGACCGGATTGGCTCGATCGATGATATCATAATTGTCGTCGGCGAAGGTCAGATCTCTGCTGCAGTCATTTCGGTCGGCGGTTTTCTGGGCTTTGGCGCGAAGAGCATCGCCGTTGATTGGTCAGAACTGGAAATCAACTGGGACGCACGCGAAGTTGTCCTGAACATGTCGCGCGAAGAGATGGAAGACGCAGACGAATATGTGTTCCGTGACCGCGAGGAAATGCCCGTGCCAGAGGGTGGCGTCGGTGACGGGGCCATGGATGGCGGCGTTGGCGAAGGCGCCATGGACGGGGGCGGCACGGTCGGTGGAAATTGACCTGCCAAAGTCTCTGCCATAATCACTGCGCCTGATTGCACGCGCCTGATTGCACGCGCCCGGCTGGCAGCCAGCTGGGCGCGTGACGGTGTTGGACTGAACCTTGCGCCCCAAGGCAAGGGCATAGGGCCGTTTGCCTGCCATACCGCATGGCGGGCGAAGCATCGTGCGTGACGTCATCGCCTGCCGCGTGGGGATGCGCGCCTAAAGCCAGCCCGCCTGTTTCAGGTCTGGCCGGAAGGACCGCCCCACAGGAACCGAGCGCCCGTCAACGAGCCGCAGGTAGTGTCTCTGGCCATCACGCGCGGCGGCCTCGACGGCATCATGCGCAACCCACCAGGAACGGTGGACCCGGCGGCCGATCGCGCCCAGTTCGCGCGCCGCGTCTTCCATCCGGCACAGGATCATCTCGGTCCCGCCGGTTGTGTGGACAGCAAGGTAATGGTCCTGCGTCTCAAGGCACAGCAACCGGCCCTTGAGCGGGCCGGGCAGCCGGGCAAGAAACAGGGCAAGGCCGGTTGCGTCCGCCTTCTCCGGGGGTGAGGGGGTGCGCTCTTGGGTGCCTGATGGCGCGATGGCCGCAGTTTCGCGCAGATCCGCCCATGCGTAAACCGGCAACGAAATCGCTGCCAGCAGCACCAGAACCTGCCCGTACAGCGTGGCAACGAAGGATGGCCAGCCAATCCCCGACAGCCCGTTTGCCAGCACCACCACCCCCGTGGCCGGTACCGACACGATCAGCGCGCCCAGCAGCGGCACGCTGACGCGCGGCGCAGGCAGGCGGTCGCCCGCCAACGCCTCGACCCGCCGGATGCCCGCATCCGCCAGCGCCCAGTTCAATGAAACAACCGCCAGCCAATAGCCCAGCCGGGGCAAAAGCGGCAGCAGATCATAGGTGCCGAACGGGCCGATTAGCCCCAGCACCCCTCCAACCCCCATCGGTGCCGCCAGCCGAAGGCCGATATCCCTGATCCATTCACGCATCGTGAACGCATCATATCACGCCATTCGCGTATTTTCTCAACCGTTTCCGTAACTTCTCTGGCCGCGTGGCAGTGCTGCGCGCTAGCGCATGGTCACCACGCCATATCAGAGGGGAGCTTTCGACATGACCGACGCCATCCTGACCCTGCACATCCTTGCGGGCTTTCTGGCCCTTGCCATGGCCGGGACCGCAATCGGGACGACCAAAGGCGGGACATGGCATCGCCGATCCGGCAATATCTATGTGCTCGCGATGCTGCTGGTCACACTGAGCACCTGTGCGCTGGTGGCGATCCGCCCCAATCTGTTCCTGTTCGTGATCGGCCTCTTCAGCTTCTATCTGGTGTTCACGGGCTGGCGCGCGGCGATGCTGCGCGACGGGCGGCCCCGCTGGCCGGACCATCTGGCCGGGCTGGCGATGGGGGCCACCGGGCTGGTCATGATGGGCCTTGGCCTGAACGGATTGCTGGGCGCAGGTGGCGCGCAAGCGGTCATCCTGCTGGTCTTTGGTTCCATCGGGTTGACCATGGCCCTGTCAGACTGGCGCGACTGGCGCGCCGGGCCGGTCACCAACAAGGCGCGGATCGCGCGGCACCTGACCCGGATGCTGGCGGGCACCACCGCAACCATCACCGCCGCCGTTGTTGTCAATCTCAGCTTCCTGCCCGCGCTGGTCACATGGCTGGGCCCAACCGCCCTGATCACGCCCGTCATCTTCTGGTGGAATGCGCGCATCCTGCACGGCACAATGTCCGCATAATATAACCAGCTTGTTGCAAGGAGATTTGAGCATGATTGCCAAACGCATTTTCCGAATCACTGCATGGACCGTCAGCTTCCTGGTCCTGATCGCGCTGGCCGGTTTCCTGTGGCTGCGCCAAAGCCCCTATTGGGACGGGATCACGCTGTTTTCCGATGCGCAGCGGGCCGCGAATTTCCGCGACATGGACCGCATCTTTCCGTTTCGCACGGTGACACGCGGCAACAGCGTCTGGGACTTCGACCATGCGCCACAGCCCCTGCCCGCAAGTTACAGGTTCAACGGGCAAGACCATGATCTGGCGGCCTTTCTGGACCGCACGGAAACCACCGGCCTGATGGTTGTCCATGCCGGCGCGATCACGCATGAGGAATATCGCCTGGGCGCGGATGAAGGCTCGCCCTTCACCTCCTGGTCGGTCGCGAAATCGGTGCTTTCAGCGCTGATCGGAATCGCGGTCGAGGAAGGCCATATCGCCAGCCTTCGCGATCCGATTGGGCAGTATGTGCCCGCGCTGGCCGGGTCCGGCTACGCCCGCGTGCCCATCGAGGACGCGCTGACCATGTCCTCGGGCGTCGATTTCAACGAGGATTACGACGACTTTCGCTCGGACATCAACATGCTGTTTTTTCGTGCCATGGCTCTGAGCACGCCGCTGGAAGACAGCATCGCCGCGCTGCACAGCATCCGCGCGCCGGGCGAATTCAACCAGTATAGCAGTGCCGACACCATGGCGCTGGGGCTGGTGCTGGAGGCGGCGACCGGCATGCCAGTGGCCGAATATCTGTCCAGCCGCCTCTGGGGGCCGATGGGGGCCGAGGCGGATGCGACATGGAGCACGGACCGCACCGGGCGCGAAATCGTGCTGTGCTGCCTGAATGCAAGCTTGCGCGATTTCGCGCGGTTCGGGCGGCTGTTTTTGGAAGGCGGTGCGCGCGAGGGGCGGCAGATCGTGCCCGCCGACTGGGTGCAGGCGTCGGTGACTCCTGTTGCGCCGCATCTGCAACCGGGTGACAACCCGGCGAGCGACTGGACCTTTGGCTATGGCTACAAATGGTGGATCCCCGAGGACCCACAAGGCGATTTCACCGCCATCGGGGTCTGGGGCCAATATATCTATGTCGACCCCATGCGCGAGGTGGTGATCGTCAAGACCAGCACCGACCCGATGTTTGACGACAATGACCACGAAACCATCGCCACCTTCCGCGCCATCGCGGCCTCAACCGCAGGAATGAACTGACAAAACGCGCAGTTGACCGCGCTCAACCCCCGGGACCAAGGCCCAGAAGCGGCCAACTCTCCCGTGACCAGCACAGCGGAATAGAACCCCTCATGCGCGGCGACATGGGCAAACCAGCGCAAGGCGTTGGGGTGCGGGGTTTGCGGATCAAAACGCGCCATGCTTTCGGGCGTGGGCTGTTGCTGCCCTGCGCGCAGGTCGCGCAACAGCCGTGCCAGTTCCGCGCGCACGACCGCGTGCTTGTCGGGGAAATGCGCATAAAAGGTCGAGCGGTTTATCCCTGCGCGCCTTGCGATCTGCGCCACGCTCACGGCATGAAACCCCTCCTCGCGGGCCAGATCCAGCGACGCCTGCCAGATCGCCCGGCGAGTGCGCGCGACGCGGGGATCAATCGCGATACCGTCAGAATTTCCCGACGGAATGCCCGTATCTGTCGGGTTTCCAGCATCTGGCAGCGATGTGTCGTTTGTCTGTTCCATCGCAACAGAATAGGAGTTTCGCAGCAAACGGTCGAGCAGCGACACGCATTTGAGGCAGGTCAAGGCAGACATTCGGGGTCTGTGCAAGGGTGCCACATCTCGAAGAACGACCGATGTTTCCGGCATGCAGGCGATGATGCGCCTTTGCCCGTGCCATAGTTGATCTGGAGGTTCCTGATATGGCCATTTCGCCTATCGACCTGACCGCAAACCTGACCTCTGTCGGCAGCGCCGATCTTGCACTTGCGGGCGGCAAGGGCGCGAGTCTTGGCGCGATGCTGGGGGCCGGATTGCCTGTGCCCGAGGGCTTTGCGGTGCTGACGCAGGCCTACAGCGATTTTGTCGATCATAACGGTTTTGCCGAAGCAGTGCGCCATCTGGTCGAGGATGTGCCGGGCGATGACCCTGCCGCCATTGCCGACGCCGCGCAGGCGCTGAAGGACAGGTTTCTGGCGGGCGCTATACCGCCACATGTGGCGGAGGCAATCGCCACGGCCTATGCCGAGAGCGGCGCGGGGCTGGTGGTGGTGCGTTCTTCCGCCACCGCCGAGGATCTGCCCGGTGCCAGCTTCGCAGGGCAGCATGACAGCTTTCTGAATGTCGAGGGGCCGCAGGACGTGGCTGACGCTGTGCGCGGTTGTTGGGCTTCGCTCTGGAACCCGCGCGCAGTGTCATATCGCAAACGGGTAGGGCTGGACACAACCGACATAGCCATCGCCGTGGTGGTGCAACGGATGATTGATGCAGATCGCTCGGGCGTGCTGTTCACTGCCAACCCGCTGGATCATCGCCGCGACCGGATGCTGCTATCCGCGTCCTTCGGGCTGGGCGAGGCGATCGTGGGCGGCGATGTCAGCCCCGACAACTGGGTGCTGGACGGCGCTGGCAAGGTGCTGGACCATCACCTGTCGGACAAGCAGGTGATCACGCTGCGCGAGGGCAAGGGCACCGTCAGCCGCCCCATGCCCGAAGACAAGCGCAGCGCGGTCAGCCTGAGTGATACGGAAGTGGCGGAACTGGCGCGGCTGGGCGCAACGGCGCAGGCGTATTTCGACAGCCCGCAGGATCTGGAATGGGCGGTTGAGGGCGGGCGTATCTATCTGGTGCAGTCGCGGCCCATCACCTCGCTTTTCCCGCTGCCCGAACCCCTGCCCGCGCCCGAAGATGGCTTGCGGCTCTACATCTGCCTCAACGTCCATGCCCAGCAGATGGTGGAGCCCTTCACGCCCGCCGGCCTCGACTTGTGGCGCGCCATTGTCGGCGGCTTCGCCCATGCCGCAACCGGCTTGGCCGAGCGCGAGTTGCCCTGGCTGAAGGAAGGCGCAGGGCGGCTCTTCGCCGACATCACCGAACTGTTGCGAAAGCCTGGCCGCTGGCCACTCGTGGCCGAGGCCGTGTCGGACAAGGATCCCGTGACTTCGCAGGCGCTGCTGGCCTTCCGTGACCGCGAAGGGGGCCGGATCATCGGGCGCAAGGGCGGGTTCGGCCAATGGTGGCGGCTGGCGCCGCACTTTGCCAGGCTGGGCTGGCGCGGGCTGATGGCCGCGCTGAACCCCGAGCGCGCGCGGTTGCGGATGCTGGCCGAGACGGATGCCGCGATCCGGCAGATCGAGCTTGAAGCGCAAAGCCTCTCTACCATGCGTGCGCGCGTCGATTTCATCCGCGATGTGCTGGGGCGGCGCGGCGCGATCATCTGGATCATCCCGGTCGCGGTGATGAACCCCGGCCTGATGGCCGAGGGGGCGCTGCGGCGCAAGGTGCGCGA
>SKRW01000015.1 GCA_007118295.1 Paracoccaceae bacterium
GCGACGGTTGGGATCTGCCCCCTGGCCATTGCGAGGGCGGTGTCTGTGGCCCGATCGGGGGCGATCCGTCGTCGCTCAGCCCGGATGGGCGCGAGATCGTCATCTCGTCCCTGGCCGACCCAACGCTGAGTATCCGTGCGACATCCGAGCGCACCGGCCCGACCGGGTCCGGCAAGGCCGACCAAGCCGACGCGCAGCAGATGGAGGGGGTGGGGGATCTGGTCCGCGACGCCGGCACCGAAGCGCGCAAGAAAGAGGGCGAAGGCGGGCTGAAAGGTCTGTCAATAACAGTGGCACCGCTGCGCCAGATCGCCGATGCCACCGTAATCATCGACCAGAGCCTGATCGAGGCGCAGCTTGACCTTGGCGATCCGCTTGAACCGGCCGGCAGCGCCGGAAAAGTCGAGGTCACATCGCGGGCGCGCACCAATGTCGATATTGACGCGCGGTCTGATACCATCGCGGTTGCCATCGCCATCACTGACACGCTCAGCCACATCCGCATGCGCCGCTCGGACATTCAGGCGCGCGGCAATGGCACGGTCCAGATCGTTTCGCGGGCCGAGGAAAAGCACAAGCTGCGCGCCACTGCCGGGGCCGAACGTGCGATCAAGGCGGCGGGCGTGCTGTCGCTGCGTAATCTGGAAAACCGGGTGCTGATGGATGCAGAGGCGTCGGGGCAGATCATCAGCGGGCGCACCTTTGTTGCCAACCGCATCCATGCTGGTCAGAAACTGGAAATCGCTGCGCGCACCGACCGCGACATCGATATAGAGGTGATCGCAGCGGATGGCACATCTTCGGCTGTCGCACTGGCTGCCATCATCTCCCTGGCTGATGCCGAGACCGAGGTCGCGATCGGTGCCGATCTGTTGCAGGATGGCGGAGAGCCGATTACCATCGAAGCGGTCAACACCTGGACCCGCTATTCGGCGCGTGCCATCGCCTCAGCCGGGACGTTCGTGCCGGGCGCAGAAACACCGACGCCCCCCGCTGATGGCGGGACAGACACGCCAGAGCCCGCGCCCGAGCGCGATCCATCAGAGGTCGGCCAGACGGCGACTGCGTTGCTGGATGTGGCCGAAGATGTCGAGGCCGAGGTCGAAACCCCCGAAGAGGCCGAAGGCACCCCCGCACCCGGCACCCAGCCCAAGGAATCCGCAGCACGCAAGCGCAGCTTTGCCATCGCCTTCGCGCTGGACCTGCACAATGACACTACGTTGGCCCGCATCGGCGATGTCCGGATGGACGGTGACACGCCGGTTCAGGTGGGTTTCAGCAGCGTTCGGGAATGGAATGATCTTGGTGCTGAAGGGCTGAACCTGCTTGCCGAAAACCGCGTGCTGTCCTTCACGCGCGAGACACGGGCGGCTATTGGCTTTGGCGATTCTGCCACGCCGACGGCAGGTGTTTTTGCCGTGGGTATCGGCAACTGGCGCATCCATACCGATGCAAGCGTCGGGCAAAACGCGACAGTGAGAGCGGCGAAAGTCAATATCAAGGCCGCGACCATCCTGCCCGTCATTCCAGCCGAGGTGGACCGTTCCGGCTGGTTTGAAGAGGCAGATGGCCTGTTTGCACGCGGTGCAGGTGGCTATGCCTCGGGTGACGAGCGCCCAAAATCCGCAGACGAGTTGGTCGAGGATGACGGCTGGAACATCATCACATCGACCCACACTGATGCACAGAAACTTGGCGTGGCGATCGATGTCTCGATCAGTCGGGTCGTATCTGAGACCACCGCGCGGCTGATCGGCACCCTTGGCACAACTGACGCAATCGCCGATAGCCTGACCATAGAGGCCAGCACCGAAGGTGGTCTGGCCTCGCGTCGCGATCCCGAAGGCAACACGACCACGACCTCTGGCGGGTCGGGCGCGGGCGGCAGTGGCCATGTTTTGTTGCTGCGCCCCGAAACACGCGCGATCCTGTCACCGCAATTCGCGCGGTCGGGCAGTGCAGGAGATATCACTGTCAGTGCGCGCAACAACATGGTCGCGGCAGTTTCGGCGGTGTCCTATGGCCGGGCTGAAAAATTCGGGCTGAACATCGGCTTTGCGCTGATCGACTATGACGGCAGTGCCGAGGCGCTGGTGGTCAACCCCGACCGGCTGTCGGCCGCGTCGCTGACGGTGGACGCGCGCGACAGTTCGATCTTGCTGGCCAATGCAGGCAGCAGCGCAGAAGGAAACACCTCTTTCGGCATTTCTGGTGCGCTGATCTTTGCAGATCGCACTGTGACGGCAGAGTTTCTGGGGACCAATGCCCAATCGCTTAGTCTGGGGGATATCAAGATCACCGCCTTGGCTGATGGGGCTGCGGTCGCGACATCAGTCGCCGGGGCAGGCTTGCCCGAGGAGGACGGCGCGGACCCTGCGCCCGATTCCGATCCGGCTCCTGATCCCGATGAACCCGACCGTCCCGAAACCCCGATGCCAACGCAGTTGCTTGGCTCCCGGACCGAAACCAATGCCGAGGATCTGGAAACCAAAGAGGCCGACGCACAGGGCGAGAATTCACCTGTTGAGGGCAAGCAGTTCGGCTTTGCGCTGGCCGGCGATTTTTCGGGTATTTTCGGGGCCAGCGTGGTGCGCGCGACACTGAACCACAATGCCCGTATTGATGCAGGCAATGTTGATATCAGCGCCGATACCACAGGCCCGATCTTTGCCAGCGCAGGCTCGACCGTTGGTGGCGCGGGCAAGTTCGGGATCGGCGCTTCTGCCGCGCTGAACGGCACGCGGCGGACCACGCGGGCACGGCTGAA
>SKRW01000174.1 GCA_007118295.1 Paracoccaceae bacterium
AGCACGACCAGCCCGGTCGAGTTCGAGGGCAGATCCAATTCCGAGCGCAACGCATCGGTCAGAGTCTGCAACTCCAGCCCAAGGAAACTGGCTGCCTCTGGCTCGGGCTCCGGGGCTACTGCGTCGGGGGCTGCCGACGCGACTGCCTCGGCCAGTTCACGCTGGCCCAGCGTGACGGCCAGCGTCACTTCTTCGCCACTGCGGAAGATCACGACCTCGACATCGCGTCCGACACCGGCATCGGCCACGCGGCGCACCAGTTGGCGTGTGTCGCGCACGGAACCACCGTCAAAGCGGATGATCACGTCACCTGCCTGCATGCCGGCATCCTGCGAGGGGCCTTCCATGACATCGGTCACCATGGCACCCTGCGGCTCGGTCAGGCCGATGGCTTCGGCCATTTCTTCGGTCACGTCCTGAATGCGCACACCCAGCCAGCCGCGCCGGGTCGAGCCGAAGTCGCGCAGTTGTTCGACCACATTCGTGGCCACATTTGCCGACATCGCAAACCCGATCCCGATCGAGCCGCCGGTGGGTGACAGGATGGCCGTGTTCACACCGATCACCTCGCCATCCATGTTAAACAGCGGGCCGCCCGAATTGCCCCGGTTGATGGCGGCATCGGTCTGGATGTAGTCATCGAAATTGCCTTGCAGCGCGCGGCCACGGGCCGAGATGATGCCCGCGCTGACAGAAAAACCCTGACCAAGCGGGTTGCCGACGGCCAGCACCCAGTCGCCCACGCGCGCAGCCTCGGCATCGCCCCACGGTACATGCGGCAGGGGCTCGTCATGGTCCACGCGCAACAAGGCGATGTCGGTGGCGGGGTCGGTGCCCACCAGTTCGGCCACCAGTTCAAGCCCGGAATAGAATTCGATGCGAATCTCGTCCGCCCGGTCAATGACGTGGTTATTGGTGACGATGTATCCATCCGGCGAGATCACGAAACCCGACCCCAGCGCCTGATTCTGGCGCGGGCGGTTGGGGCGACCTTCGGGACCATCGAAAAAGTCGCGGAAGAAGTCATCGAAGGGTGACCCTTCGGGCAGGCGTGGCCGGTCATCCTGCAACCGTGCCGCCACAGTGGTGGTCGTGGTAATGTTCACGACAGCGGGGCTGACCCTTTCGGCAAGGTCGGCGAAGCTTTCGGGGCGGTTCACCTGTCCCTGAGCCGCTGTGACCTGACCCAGCACCAGCACCAGCGCCAAGGCTGCCAGCCACATCAGGTGCGCTGGGCCCTGTTCGACGCGCCGCAAATATGTCGCTTGTGATCTCATGGAATTCTCCTGTCATGAAACGGGGGCGGGCGGCGGGTGCCCGCGTCTGTCATTGCTGTCAATCTAGGTGTCATGACTGCAAACGCAATTTGTCATTCCAGCTTTCAACCAGACGTGAAAGCGCGTCAGCGCGCGCCCAGCATCTGCGCAGCCGTCACCAGTAGTGCGCCGATGACCAGCGCCAGAAATCCGATCATGCGCCGTGTCTCGACCGGCATCGCGGCCAGCAGGCGCAGGATGTCCTCAATACGGCGAGGGGCCAGTGCAAAGACCAGCCCCTCGAAAATCAGCACCAGCCCCAAGGCCAGCACAAGTGTCGATATGGTCACGACTCTGCGCCCTAGTTGCCGATGATGGCTTCCAGTTCGCGCACAGCGTCGGGTTCATCCGGGTCGGTCTCCGGCATACCCTGTTGCAGCATGTCGGGGTCACGTGCCAGTTGCTCGGCCGCATCGCGGACGGCTTGCAATGTCTCGTCGCCGATCCCGTCTGTCCGCAAGAAGGTGAAGAACTCGCTATCCGGGCGCAGCACCATCGAGGTGTTGTCACCGCGCAGCGCGGTCTCGTAGCTTTGCATCGAGCGGGTGAAGGCAAAGAACTCGGGGTCGAGGTTGTAGGCCGCTGCATAGATGCGGTTCCGTTCGGCATCGGCTTCGCCGCGGATGATCTCTGACTCGCGGCGTGCTGCCGAAACCAGCTCGATCACAGTCCGGTCCGCCAGCGCGCGCACGCGCTGTGCAGCCTCGTTCCCGCGTGCCCGCTCGTCTGCGGCCTCGCGTTCACGTTCGGCGCGCATCCGGGCAAAGGTTGCTTCAAGGTTTTCGCGCGGCAGGTCGGTGCGCGTCAGGCGCACGTCGATCACATCGATCCCGAGTGTCTGGGCCTCGCGCCGCGCCTGGTCACGAATGCGGTTCATCAGGGCAGTCCGGTCTTCGGACAGCACCGCATTCGACGGCACGGACCCCAGAACTTCGCGGATGGCGGCGTTCATGATGCGGTCCATCCGGCCTTGGGCCGCACGGATGCCATCCACGCCAACCGCCTCGCGGAAGCGGCGCACATCGGTCAGGCGCCAACGCAGGAAGGCATCGACCACCAGACGCCGGTCATCCAGTGGCGTGACTTCCAGCGGTTGGGTCTGCAGGCCAAGGATACGCGAATCGTAGCGCACCACGTCCTGAATGAAGGGCAGTTTGAAGCCAAGCCCCGGTTCGGTGATTTCCTGCCGCACCTGACCGAATTGCAGCACCAGCACATTTTCGCGCTCGTCCACAACAAAGATCGAGGAGAAGGCCGTTACCAGCGCCACAACAGCAATGGGCAATAGAATCCCAGCTTTTTTCATCAGTTCGTACTCCTCGGGCGAGTCAGGCCATCAAGCGGCAGATAAGGAAGAACACCGCTGCCTCCGGCTTCGGACCCGGTCACGTTGTCAAGGATGGTCAGGTTCATGTCACCCAGAACCCGCTCCATGGTTTCCAGATACATGCGTTTACGGGTCACTTCGGGCGCGTTGACGTATTCGGTATAGACCGAGACGAAGCGCGCGGCTTCACCTTGCGCATTGTTCACCACTTCGGCGCGGTAGGCTTCGGCTTCTTCCTGCACCTGTGCGGCCTGACCACGGGCCTGAGCCAGCACACGGTTGGCATAGGCGTCGGCTTCGCGTTCCAGGCGGTCACGTTCCTGACGGGCGGTCTGCACGTCGCGGAAAGCGTTGATCACCTGTTCGGGCGGGTCGGCCTTGTCAAAGTTCACGCGGATGACGTTGATGCCGGATTCGTAGCTGTCAAGCAGCCCCTGAACCGCTGCAAGCAGGTCAGCCGCGATAGCCCCCCGATCCCGGTTGAGAATGGGCGACAGTTCCGAGCGGGCGATAATGTCACGCATACCGGATTCAGAGGCTGCGCGCACGGTTTCGCGCGGGTCAGCAAGGTTGAAGAGGAAGCGCGACGGGTCGGTCACGTTCCACACAACCTGAAACTCGATATCCACGACGGCTTCGTCGCGGGTCAGCATCAGGCCAGTGTCAAGCTGGCTGCGACCGGTGCCCACTTCGGTGACACGTTCGGTCGTGACCTGCACGATTTCATGCGAGACAACGGGCCAGGGCGCAAAGTTCAGCCCCGGTTGGCCAGTCTTGTAAAGCTGCCCGAACAGCAACTCGACAGACCGCTCTTCCGGGCGCACAGTGTAGAAGGATGCAAAGGCCCACATCACGACCAGCGCGACAAGGCCAAGCAACATGCCGCGTTTGGAGAAGCCTGGGCCACCAGCGCCACGGCCATTCTTGCCGCCGCCACCACCGCCCATAAGCACGCGCAGTTGTTCCTGACCCTTCTTTACGATTTCATCTATTTCCGGGATTTGCGGTTGGTCACCGGGACCACGTCCGCCGCCGCCGCTTCCGCGATTGCCGCCTCCGCGATTGCCGCCGCCTCCCCAAGGTCCGCCGTTATTTCCAGACATCTGGGCTCCATCTCGTTATGTTTCGTTTAAGTTTTTCAATAGAGGTGGCACTTGTGCCACCAAATTCAACCCTCATTCGCCGTAGCTTCGGGTGGCTGTCCGCATTGTGACCAGTTCCTCGGCCATGGTTGGATGCACAGCCAGAGTACGGTCGAAATCGGCCTTGCTGGCCCCCATCGCGATTGCCACCGCAGCAAGCTGGATCATCTCCCCCGCATGATCCGCAACGATATGGCACCCTAGCACCTTGTCGGTCTGACGACAAACGATCAGCTTCATCATGGTCCGTTTGTCGCGGCCTATGAAAGCCGTCCGCATGGGGCGAAATGCCGCGCAATAGACATCGACCGGCCCCTGGTCGCGCGCGGCTTCCTCGCTCAGGCCGATTGTGCCGAATTCGGGCTGCGTGAAAATCGCGGTCGGGATCAGGCCGTGGTCGAAAAAGGTCGGCTTGCCCCCGAAAACCGTATCGGCAAAGGCATGCCCTTCGCGGATGGCCACCGGGGTCAGGTTGGCCCGGTCGGTGACATCGCCCACGGCAAAGATCGACGGAATAGCCGTCTGGCTGTAGCGGTCCACTGGAATCGCGCCATTGGGGCCAAGCTTCAGGCCCAGTGCCTCCAGCCCCAGATCGTCGGAATTGGGCCTGCGCCCGGTGGCGAACATGACCGCATCATAGGTGGCCGCCGCGCCTGTGGTCGGTTTGACCCAAGTCTGCCCGTCGCGACGTTCCATTTCCAGAATATCTGTGCCCAGCCGCAGGTCGACACCATTGGCGACCATCTCGCCCGCGATGTGCCCGCGCGCTTCCTCGTCAAAGCCGCGCAGGATTTGCGCGCCGCGATAGAATTGCGTCGTCTCGACCCCCAGCCCATTCAGGATGCAGGCAAACTCGCTTGCGATGTAACCCCCGCCCACGATCAGGATGGATTTCGGCAAGGCTGGCATCTCGAACACTTCGTTCGAGGTCATGCACCCCGCGTCACGCCATTTTTCCGGCACGACCGGGCGTCCGCCCGTGGCAATCAGGATATGCCTTGCTGTCACCTCGCGCCCATCGGCAAGGCGCACTTCATGCGGGCCAGTGACTGTGGCGCGGCTGTCATGGATTGTCACGCCTGCGCGTTCCAGATTGCCGCGATAGGCCCCTTCCAGCCGGGTCAGTTCCGCCCGCAGCCGGGTATGAAAGGCCTGCCAGTCCAACGCGCCGATCTGCGCGTCCCAGCCATAGGCCTGCGCATCGGCCACCTCGCCCGGAAAGCTTGACGCAAAGACCATCAGTTTCTTGGGCACGCAACCGCGAATGACGCAGGTGCCGCCCATGCGGTATTCCTCGGCCAGCGCGACCTTGGCCCCATACTGGGACGATGCGATGCGTGCAGCACGCACCCCGCCCGAGCCGCCACCGATTACGAACAGGTCATAGTCAAAAGTCATGTTGCTCACAGGTCACTGAAGATGTTTTGCGCCTCGCCCAGATCAATCTGCCGATAGCTGGTCTCTGGTGTGCCGCTGGTCAGGTCGCGCATCTCGCAGCGCCCGTCGGAATGGCCAATCACCACCTGATCCGCGATATCGACAAACAGCCCGTTTTCCACAACGCCGGGCACCTGATTCAGCACCAGCGATAATTGCCGCGGGTTGCCGATCCGGCCCAGACCCAGATCGAGGATGTAATTCCCCTCATCCGTCATGAAAGGTTTGTCCCCATTCATGCGCAAACTCGACTGACGGCCCATGACATCCATAGAGGCAAGGATTTCCTCGACCAGTGCCTTCGTGGCCTGCCAGCCGAAGGGGATCACCTCGACCGGCAGGGGAAAGGCCCCCAGCGTTTTCACTTCTTTCGCGGCATCGGTGATGACGATCATCTGGTCGGATGCCGTCGCCACGATCTTTTCCTGCAACAGTGCCCCGCCGCCGCCCTTGATCAGGGTCAGTTCCGCGTCGAATTCGTCTGCCCCGTCGATGGTCAGGTCCAGCCAGCGCGCCTCGTCCAGCGAGACGATGTTGATACCCACCTCGCGCCCAAGTTGCGCCGTGCGGGTCGAGGTCGGCACCGCGATGATGCGCAGCCCCTCTTGCCGCACGCGCTGGCCCAGACGCCGCACCAGCCATGCGGCGGTCGAGCCTGTGCCAAGGCCCACGCGCATGCCATCCTGCACGAAATCGGCCGCGCAATGGGCAGCGGCATATTTCGCCTGATCAATCGGGGTAAGCTGGTCGGTCATGGCATGCCCTCATCTTGTGCTCGGCAGCCTTATAGGCGGTTTCCGGCCATGGGTGAAAGCAGAAATCGGGCAGGGGGCTAACGCTGGATACTGCGCAGATAGGCTTCCAGAGCGATGATCTTCTCGGGGAAAGGGCGCGACAGGCCGGTATCGGTCTGCACACGGTCCAGCCGCCCGGTCAGCAGGTCGCCGAAATTGGGCATCTCGACATCGGAATAGACGACCCTGCCACGTGCATAGCCGTCCAACTTGTCGAGTACGCGCATCTGCGGATAGGCCCCGCCAGCGCGCGCCGCGATCATGGTCAGATCAGGTATCTGCGCGCCGCCCTGTGCATCGGCACCGTGGCAGGCCACGCAATTCTGGTCATACAGGCTGCGCCCGGCCTGTGGGCTTGTCCAAGGCGAACACGCACTCAGGCTGACGAGGCAGATACCAAGAAGGGTCGGTTTCCATGTCATGATTCCACTGTGCAGAAATCCGACGCCCCTGCCAAGAGGGCAGTTGGTCTTGTTTCAGCGCCGGGATGTCGCAGATGCTTCAGTCACACGCGGCGATCATGCTAGACACCCGAAACACATTGGGGGCAGGCGCATGTTTCTTTCCGTCTTTGAAATGTTCAAGATCGGCATTGGTCCTTCGTCCTCGCATACGATGGGGCCGATGGTGGCGGCCGCGCGGTTTCTGGACCATTTGCGCGGGTTGCCCTTTGGTGTGGCGGGGCTGCGTGCGTCGCTGCATGGTTCGCTGGCCTTCACCGGTGTGGGCCACGCAACTGACCGCGCCGTGATCCTTGGCCTTGCGGGGTTTACCCCGGACGCCTATGAGGCCGACCGCGCCGAAGCCGCCCTTGCCACGATCCATGACACAGGCCGGGTTGACGTGCCGGGGTTGGGGCAATTGCAATTCGCGCCCAAAGTCGATCTGATCTTTGACTACGGCCCACCCTTGTCAGGCCATGCCAACGGGCTGCGCCTGATGGCGACGGATGCGCAGGGCGATGTGATTGCGCAAGAGACCTATTTCTCCATCGGCGGCGGTTTTGTCGTCTCCGAAGCCGAGCTTGCCAGCCCACCCCCCGCCACAGGCCGCCCCGTGCCCTATCCGTTCGAGACGGCCGCGCAAATGCTGGACATGGCACGCGCTTCGGGCAAGAACATCGCCGCGATGAAACGTGCCAATGAGTTGACCCGCATGGGGCCACAGGCGCTGGATGACGGGCTTGCCCGGCTCTGGCAGGTGATGTCGGGCTGCATTGACCGCGGGCTGGAAACCGATGGCATTTTGCCCGGCGGGTTGCAGGTGCGCAGGCGCGCGCACGCGATCCATACAGCTTTGAAGGCCGAGCAGGGCATGAACCTGACCGCACCGCATACGATCAATGACTGGATCCTCGTCTATGCCATGGCTGTGAACGAAGAAAACGCCGCAGGCGGACAGGTCGTCACGGCCCCCACCAACGGGGCGGCGGGCGTGGTGCCCGCGACGATCCGATACTGGCTGGACCATGTGCCCGCAGCCGCGCCGTCACGCGTGGGCGAGTTCCTTCTGACCGCCAGCGCCATCGGTGGCTTGGTCAAGCACAACGCCTCGATCTCGGGTGCCGAATGCGGCTGCCAGGCCGAGGTCGGCGCTGCTGCCGCCATGGCCGCCGCTGGGCTTGCCGCCGTGCTGGGGGGCTCGCCCGAACAGGTGGAAAACGCTGCCGAAATCGCGCTGGAACATCACCTTGGCATGACCTGCGACCCTGTCAAGGGGCTGGTGCAGGTGCCTTGTATCGAACGCAATGGCCTTGGCGCGATCAAGGCCGTTTCCGCCGCAAGCCTCGCGTTGCGCGGGGATGGCACGCATTTCATGCCGCTGGACAACTGCATCGAGGCGATGCGCCAGACCGGTGCCGATATGTCCGAGAAATACAAGGAAACCGCCTTGGGTGGTTTGGCCGTTAACATCCCCAATTGCTGACCCCTTCTGATTTGAGGCAGATCATATCCCGCGACCCTTGCCGCAGGCATAGTGACCGAAAACCTGCGAGTTGGAGGCAGCGATGGACCTGTACGAAGTCGAAGTCACGTGTCCCGACAAGGACAGCGCGCGTGCCATCGCCAGCGCCTGCCTGAAGGCGCGGCTGATTGCCTGCGCAAACCTGCTGCCCAAGGTCGAAAGCCTGTTTCGCTGGCAAGGCCAGATCGATTCCGAAAGCGAAGTTCTGCTGCGGATGAAAACCCCGGCGCAGAACTTTGACGCTGTCTGCGCCAGAATCCGGGCAAGTCATCCCTTCGATTTGCCCGCCATCGTTGCCCTGCCCGTGCAGGCCATGGGACCGGGCGTAGCAGACTGGGTCGCCTCCGAGACTCAGGACGCGAAGATCTGCGACTGATCGGTATAGCCCTTTACCTCGATCGGGTTCCCTGAAGGGTCGCGAAAGAACATCGTCCACTGCTCGCCCGGCTGGCCTTTGAAGCGCAGCGATGGCGGCAGCACGAAGTCAACGCCCGCTGTTTCCAGCCGCGCCGCTATCGACTTGAACCGCGCCATATCCAGCACCAGCCCGAAATGCGGCATCGGCACCATGTGATCGCCAACCTTGCCAGTGGGGGCATTTGCAAACGGGGTGCCCAGATGCAGGCTGATCTGATGGCCAAAGAAATCAAAATCAACCCAGGTGTCGGTGCTGCGCCCCTCGCGGCACCCAAGCACGCCGCCATAAAACGCGCGCGCTTCGTCCAGATCGCGCACATGATAGGCAAAATGAAACGGCATCAGCATACCAGAACCTCCTGTTTTGCATGGGCCAGCAATGCGCAACCGTTGCATCTGGCGCAACTCATAACAGCATAATCCTGCCAAAAAAACTGCCGCGGGTTTTCAAGCGCGCCATTCTTGCGCCGTCGCTCATCGGGCTTGAACCGATGGCACCTGTTGGGCAACACCGGGTGGCAAGGGTCATATGGCGATGTGCGATCTGGGCGCGTGTGATGCAGGGCGGCCTTCGTGCGTCCGCTGTCGAAACGAGTGCCGCTTCGCACTGGACGCGTCCCGCAACCCCTCCTATAACGCTGCCCATGTTTATTGCAGCGATCATCCCGCGAATTAGCGTCCCGGCACTCTGACTCCAGCGCCCCGGAGTGCCGGGTCAGCCTTGGCGCAAGCCCCCACGGACCCTCGCGAAAGTTGATCCCATGACACCTGACTACAAAGACACCCTGTTCCTGCCCCAGACCGATTTCCCGATGCGTGCGGGCCTGCCCGCGCGCGAGCCAGAATGGCTCGCGCGTTGGGAACGGCTTGGCATCTATGACAGCCTGCGCGCGCGTGCCGAAGGGCGCCGTCCCTTCATCCTGCATGACGGCCCGCCCTATGCGAATGGCCATCTGCATATCGGTCACGCGCTCAACAAGGTGCTCAAGGATTTCATCACCCGCAGCCAGCAGATGCTGGGTCGCGATGCGCGCTATGTGCCGGGCTGGGATTGCCACGGCCTGCCGATCGAGTGGAAGATCGAGGAACAGTACCGCGCCAAGGGGCTCGACAAGGACGCGGTCGATATCGTCGATTTCCGTCAGGAATGCCGCCGTTTTGCCGAAGGCTGGATCGATGTGCAGCGCGACGAGTTCAAGCGCCTTGGCATCACTGGCAAGTGGGATGATCCCTATCTGACGATGGATTACCACGCCGAGGCGGTGATCGCGGATGAGTTCATGAAACTGCTGATGAACGGGTCGCTGTATCAGGGGTCCAAGCCGGTGATGTGGTCGCCCGTGGAAAAGACCGCGCTGGCCGAGGCCGAAGTCGAGTATCACGACAAGGAAAGCTTTACCATTTGGGTGAAATTCCACGTCTCCGGGATCGACGGCACGGACAGGCTGACGGACTGGCTGTTCGCGCAGCACGGCGAGAGTGGCTATTCTGGTGCCGTGCAGCAGATGGCGCATGATTTCGCAAATGCTTTCGTCGTGATCTGGACCACGACACCCTGGACCATCCCGTCCAACAAGGGCGTCGTGTTCGGGTCAGAGATCGACTATGGCCTCTATGAGGTTCTCGACGCGCCAGAGGAATGCTGGGCGCGGGTGGGCGAGAAATACCTGCTTGCCGACAAGCTGGCCGCCGATGTGATGACCCGCGCGCGGCTGGGCGAGGATCAGTATCGCCGTGTTCGTGGCGTCAGCGCGGTGGAACTTGAAAGCCTGAAACTCTCGCATCCGTTGGCAAATACCTCGGGGGCAGGGGGCGAGTGGAACCCCCCGCGCGATTTCCGCGCGGCCACTTTCGTGACAGATGAGGAAGGCACGGGTTTCGTGCATTGCGCGCCAAGTCACGGGCTGGAAGAATACGAGATGTATCGTGACCTCGGGATGCTGGAGCAGGTCCTGACCTACAATGTCCTTGATGATGGCAGTTTCCGACCCGATCTGCCATTCTTCGGCGGGTGTCGTATCCTCAAGCCATCGGGCAAGGAAGGCGACGCGAACAAGGCGGTCATCGACAAGCTGGCCGCAACCGGCGGGCTGCTGGCGCGCGGCAAGATCAAACACAGCTACCCGCATAGCTGGCGATCAAAAGCGCCGCTGATCTATCGCAACACGCCGCAATGGTTTGCGGCCATCGACAAGACGCTGGATGACGGCATGGGGGCGCATGGCGACACCATCCGCGCCCGTGCACTCGAATCCATCGACCGGCTGGTGAAATGGACACCCCAGACCGGGCGTAACCGGCTGTTTTCCATGATCGAGAACCGTCCTGACTGGGTTCTGTCGCGCCAGCGCGCCTGGGGTGTGCCGCTGACCTGTTTCGTGAGGAAAGGTGCCAAGCCCACCGATCCGGATTTCCTGTTGCGCGATCCAGAGGTAAACGCCCGGATCGTCGCGGCCTTTGAGGCTGAGGGCGCTGATGTCTGGTATGTGCAAGGATTCAAGGAACGTATCCTTGAAGGGCTGCATGACCCGGATGCGTATGATCAGGTTTTTGACATTCTGGATGTCTGGTTCGACTCTGGTTCGACCCACGCTTTCGTGCTGCGCGACCGCGAAGATGGTGCGCCGGACGGGATTGCTGATCTCTATCTCGAAGGCACGGACCAGCACCGCGGGTGGTTCCATTCCTCGATGCTGCAAGCCTGCGCGACCAAGGGCCGCGCGCCCTATCACGGGGTGCTGACCCATGGCTTTACGCTGGACGAAAAGGGCATGAAAATGTCCAAGTCGCTGGGCAACACTGTCGCCCCGCAAGAAGTGATCGACCAGTATGGCGCCGATATTCTGCGGCTCTGGGTGGCGCAATCCGACTACACGGCGGACCTGCGCATCGGCAAGGAAATCCTGAAAGGTGTGGCCGACAGCTACCGCCGCCTGCGCAATACGATGCGGTTTCTGCTGGGCAATCTGGCCGACTTTGACGATGCCGAGCGTGTTGCGCCTGCGGATATGCCCGAACTGGAACAATGGGTCCTGCACCGTCTGGCGGAACTCGATGCCGAAGTGCGCAAGGGCTATGCGGCCTATGACTTTCAGGGCGTGTTCCAAAAACTCTTCACTTTTGCAACTTCGGACCTGTCAGCTTTCTATTTCGACATCCGAAAAGATGCACTTTATTGTGATTCGGCTAATACGCTACGCCGTCGGGCTGCACGGACGGTGCTGGATATCCTGTTCCACCGCCTGACAACATGGCTGGCCCCGATCCTTGTGTTCACGATGGAAGATGTCTGGCTGTCGCGCTTTCCGGGCGAGGAAGCGTCAGTTCATGTGCAGGACTTTCCCGACACCCCTGCTGATTGGCTGAATGAACCGCTGGCGCAGAAATGGGCGGGCATCCGCACTGCGCGTCGTGTGGTCACGGCGGCGCTGGAAATCCAGCGCCGTGACAAGGTGATCGGTGCTTCGCTCGAAGCGGCCCCTGTGGTGCACATACGCGATGACGCTGTCCTGAGCGCACTGAAATCGGTGGATTTCGCCGATATCTGCATCACATCCGCCATCTCGCTGACCCCGGACCCGATCCCGGCCGAAGCCTTCCGCCTGCCCGAAGTGCAGGGTGTGGGGGTGGTGTTTGAACGTGCCGAGGGCGAGAAATGTCAGCGCTGCTGGAAGATCAGCCCCGATGTTGGCAGTCATGCACATGCGGGCACTTGCGCGCGCTGCAATGCGGCCCTTGGATGAAGCTGCGCATCGTCACTGGCCTGTTGATGGGCACGATCATGTCGGTGGTCATCTCGGCGATCATCACGGCGCTGAACACCGGGCTCGACGTAGGGTTTCCCCTGCGTTGGGCGCGGGCGTGGTTCGTCGCGTGGTGCATTGCCGTTCCGCTGGCCATCTTTCTGGCACCAATTGCGCGCAAATGGGCCGAACGCCTTGCAGGGCCGAACTGAGGCAGGCGCTGTGACACGTGCTTCCGCCCGCTTTGCGGCCAAGTAGCCCGGCTGGCCGCGACCACTGGACGGCGCAGACAGGGCCGCTAGGTAGCCCTGTCGAAAAGGAGGGTGCATGTCACGGGCATTGGTTATCGGTTCATCGGGTGGTGTAGGGTCTGCGCTGTGCGACGCCCTTGCAGCACAAGGCTGGCAGGTCATCGGCTTGTCGCGACGCGACAACGGGCTGGATGTGACCGACGAGGGGTCTGTGGCAACGCATCTTGGTGCGCTGGACGGTTCGTTTCAGCGCATCATCATCGCGACCGGCGCGCTGGAAATCGACGGCCATGTGCCGGAAAAGGCGCTGCGTCACCTGAATGCCGACGGAATGGCCCGGCAATTCGCGGTCAACGCGATTGGCCCCGCGCTGGTCATGAAACACGCGTTGCACCTGCTGTCGCGCGATGAACCGGCGGTCATGGCGGCGATGTCAGCGCGGGTGGGGTCCATCGGGGATAACCGGGCCGGGGGCTGGCATTCCTACCGCGCCGCAAAAGCCGCTCTGAACCAGATCATCCGGGGCGCGGCGATCGAACTGGGGCGCAGCCACAAGCAGGCGGTTTGCGTGGCGCTGCACCCCGGCACTGTTGCCACGCCCTTTACCGAGAAGTATCTCGGCCGCCATCCCGCCGTGCCCTCGACCGAGGCCGCAGCCAACCTGCTGCGTGTGATTGATGGATTGACGCCGGCACAGTCGGGCCAGTTCTTTGACTGGGCAGGCAAGGCAGTCGCGTGGTGAGGCTGGTGCTGGTGCTGGGAGACCAGCTTTCCGATGGGTTGAGTGCTGTATGTGCTGCGGACCGCGCACAGGATGTTGTGGTCATGGCAGAGGTCGGCACCGAAGCCAGCTATGTGCCGCATCACCCCAAGAAGATCGCGTTTACCTTTGCCGCCATGCGCAAATTCGCGACCCGTCTGCAAAAGGCGGGTTGGCATGTGGCCTACACCCGGTTGGATGACGCAGACAATGCAGGCTCGATACCGGGTGAATTGCTGCGCCGTGCCGAAGAATTCGGCACCAGTCAGGTCATCGCGACAGAGCCGGGAGAATGGCGGCTGATCGAGGCGCTGCGGGATATGCCGCTGGACGTGACACTGCTGGCTGATGACCGTTTTCTGTGTTCGCACAAAGAGTTCGAGGATTGGGCCGAAGGGCGCAAGGTCTTGCGGATGGAATATTTCTACCGCGAGATGCGGCGCAAGACGCGCCTGCTGATGGATGGCGATAAGCCCGAGGGTGGCAAGTGGAATTACGACCACGACAATCGCAAGCCTGCCAAGGGCGATCTGTTTCGCAAGGGGCCACCTCTGGCGCAGGGCGACCCTGTTCTGGACGCGGTGCTGGATCTGGTCGAGGCACGATTTGCGGGCAATTTCGGCACGCTGCGCCCCTTTGCCTACCAGACGGACCGGGCCGGTGCGTTGCGCGCGCTAGACCATTTCATCACGCACGCCTTGCCGCAATTCGGACCCTATCAGGATGCGATGCTCGAAGGGGACCCCTATCTGTATCACGCCGTCATCGGGCTATACCTGAATGCCGGTCTGCTGGGGCCGATGGAGGTGTGCAGGCGGGCCGAACAGGCCTATCACGATGGGCATGCGCCGCTGAATTCGGTCGAGGGGTTCATCCGCCAGATCATCGGTTGGCGCGAGTATATCCGGGGCATCTATTTCCGCGAAGGGCCAGGTTATCCGCGTCGCAATGCGCTGAACCATCAACGCAAGCTGCCTGCCTTTTACTGGGGGGGCGAAACGCGGATGAACTGCATCGCTCAGGCCGTCGGACAGACCCGCGATCTGGCCTATGCGCACCACATCCAGCGGCTGATGGTGACTGGTAATTTCGCCTTGCTGGCGGGGATCAACCCGAACGAGGTGCATGAATGGTATCTGGCCGTCTATGCCGACGCCTATGAATGGGTCGAGGCACCCAACACGGTCGGCATGTCGCAATTCGCCGATGGCGGGATTGTGGCGTCGAAACCCTATGTCAGTTCGGGCGCGTATATCGACCGCATGTCTGATTATTGCAGCGGGTGTCATTACCGGGTCAAGGACAAGACGGGCGACAGGGCCTGTCCGTTCAACCTGCTTTACTGGCATTTCCTGATCCGGCATCGTGACCGGTTCGCGGGCAACCCGCGCATGGCGCAGATGTACCGGACCTTTGACCGGATGGACGCCGACCGCCGCGCGCGCGTGCTGGCGGATGCGGATGCGTTTCTTGACCGGATGGGGCAGGGTGATGTGGTGTAACTGGGGCTCTTGCCCTGCCGCGCATGCTCGCCTATCGGTAGGGACATGAGCACACCACGCTACACTGATCTTGTCGCGTCTCTGCCTGCCACTGTGCCTTTTGTCGGGCCAGAGGCGCTGATGCGCGCGTCTGGCCGTGCGTTTCTGGCGCGACTTGGTGCCAATGAAAGCGGCTTTGGCCCCTCGCCGATGGCGGTTGCGGCCATGAGCGAGGCCGCAGGAGAGGCATGGATGTATGGCGATTCCGAATGCCATGATCTGCGCCACGCGCTGGCCGCCTATCATGGGGTGGCCCCGGCGAATATTCTGGTGGGCGAGGGGATTGACGGGTTGTTGGGCAATCTGGTGCGCCTGATGGTCGCGCCCGGCGATGCGGTCGTGACCTCTGACGGGGCCTATCCGACATTCGATTATCATGTGACGGGCTTTGGTGGCGTGCTGCACAAGGTGCCCTACCGCGACGATCATGAGGACCCCGCTGCCCTGCTGACCCGCGCCGAACAGGTGGGCGCGAAGCTCTTGTATTTCTGCAACCCGGACAATCCGATGGGCAGTTGGCACAGCGCCCGGATCGTTCAGCGCATGATTGCCGCAGTGCCCGATGGCACGCTTCTGGTGCTGGATGAGGCTTATGTCGATGCCGCCCCCGATGGAACCGCACCGCCGCTTGTGCCCGAGGACCCGCGTGTCATCCGCTTGCGGACTTTCTCGAAGCTCTATGGTCTGGCTGGGCTGCGTGTGGGTTATGCGATCGGGGCGGCGGAGTTGATTGCCGTTTTTGACCGGGTCCGCAACCATTTCGGGGTGGGCAGGCTTGTGCAGGCGGCGGCGCTTGCCGCGTTGCACGATCAGGCATGGCTGGAACAGGTCCGGCAACAGGTGCAGGACGCCCGTGGCCGCTTGCAGGACATTGCGGCAGGTCATGGGTTGCATGCGCTGCCATCAGCCACGAATTTCGTCACAATGGATTGCGGGCGTGATGGCGATTTCGCACGCGCCCTTGTCGCGGCGCTGCGTGCGCGCGATGTGTTCGTGCGCATGCCGTTTGTTGCGCCCCATGACCGGTGTATCCGTGTCTCGACCGGCCCGGCGGACACCCTGACGGATTTTGATGAGGTTCTCGGCGAGTGTTTGCGCGCTCTCACCTGACAGCGGGTCGTTCGGAAGCCACCCTCTGTTCGGGCAATGCAAACGCGCATCATCACCTCCGCATGTTTTGCAGCAGCGTCAGGGCAGTGGCGGCACCGGTCATCGCGGTTTGCGTTTCACGCAACTGGCTCATGACCAGAAAACGGCGGGTCAGTTTGTTCAGTGTGTCGGGCGCGGCGAGTGTCTCGATTTCCGAGGTGCCAAAGCGCTTTTGCATGGCGGCCCGCATCCGCTTGGCCTGTTCATCGATATCCAGCGCGCCAAACTCCTTTGGTAGCCCGAGGCTGGTTTCGAGGACCTGTCGCAGCGGCGGGTTCCCGAGTGCGCCAAACCAGCGGGCGGTATCGGACCCATATTGCGACACAAGCCCCGGCAAGTCCCTTTGCAAGGTCATGGCCAGGCGTATCGTCTGGTCCTGATCGCCGACTGCGACCTCGAATGCGCGGGCCTTGAACTGTGTCACGACCCTGTCTGCAAGGTCTGGCGGGCGACTTGTGCCGGATGCCGGGGACAGATGGGCAAAGGCGGTCGCAAAGGCAAGATAGCGCTTGTCCGACAGCCTGTTGGCAAGTGCGCCCCGGTCCGATGTGCCCTCTTCGATGACCTTGCGGATAAAGGCGCGGTTGTCCAGGTCATCCTGCAAGCCAAAGGCCCCCAGCGCGACGCGCAAAAGGCGCCGGTCGCTGACAAGGCCGTCTGCCGTGTCGATCCCGGCGATCTTGTCCTGAAAATACCGGGCGTCGCGGTCGATAGCGGGGGTGGCGGCGAAACTGGCCTCTTGCCGTTCCTTGGTGCGGGTCAGAAAGGCCCAACCTGCAAGCCCGGACGTTGGAATGAGCGGTATAAAGCTCATGGCCGGGCGGCTGCGAACATGCGCGCCTCTCTCGGCAAAAGCAGCCGCAGTGCTTTCAGGGCCTGATAATAATCGCGCGTCAGCACGTTCTCAGTGGCGCGTTGCAGTATCTTGCGGCTATCGCCGTCGGAAAAGACCTGACTTAGCTGCTCGATGGCCCGCAGCATGGGGGTGCGGATGTCCTCGGCGGTGGAATCACCGGCAAGGACAAGCTGCGCCAGATAGCAGGTGCGCTTGACAGGCGTGTTGGCCTGTTCGGGGTGAATGGCATCGCGCAGGCGCAGGACATTCGCATTGGGCGTTCGGATTGACAGGCTGGTGCGCCGGTCACCGTTTTCGATGACAGCCCCGTTCAGCAACACGCGCTCATGCGGGGCCAGCCGGATGACCAGCCCCGTCATGATATGCCGTCCCGGCCTGATAGCCCGCGCAGGATGGCCAGATTTATATCAACCAGCACATCGGCCGATCCGCGCCCGGCCAGCACCTCTTCGGTATGGCGCAGGCTGAATTGCGCAAGGCTGAGAAGCTGCGCGCGCAATGCAAGCGGCAGCGCGTTGCCGGGGGTCGCAAGGTCTGTGGCCAGTTCAACCCACAACCTGCGGTTTTCATGAAGCGCTTCGGCCAATTGTGGAAACGCGGCACGGTCGGCCTGCTGGGCTATTTGCAGCCGCGCCGTGATGCGCGAGATGACATCGTATTCGGCCGAGCGGGGCGATTTCTGAACCGTGGTCGGGTCGCCATAGGCTGTCTGGGCCAGAGCATGGACATTCATTCCGGGGCCTTTCGGAAAATAAGTTCAGTGAAGGGACAGCGGGTGGATGAGCCCCGCAGGGGCGGGGCTCATGTCACATGCCTTAGCGGAACAGCGACAGGATGTTCTGCGGTTGCTGGTTCGCGATCGAGAGTGACTGTGTGGCAAGCTGCTGCTGCACCTGAAGCGCCTGCAACTTGGCCGAGGTTGCCTCCATATCGGCATCGACCAGACTGCCGATCCCGGTTGTCAACGCGTCGGACAGGTTCTGGATGAACTCGCGCTGAGTCTCGATCCGGGACTGGGCCGACCCGAATCCGGCCGAGGCAGAGATCGCCTTGTCGATCAGACCATCGATCATATCCAGCGCTGCTGCGCCGTTATTGACGACATCGATGTTCTGCAGGGCGGCCAGTCCGCCCGCATTGGCGGGTGTGCCGGGGTCGCCGTCCTGCGACACGGCAATACCGACGCGCATGTCGGTGCCACTTGTGTTGGCAATCACGATCTCACCAGCATCCCCGACGCTGGCGGCATAGCTGGGACCGGTTCCATTCGGCGGAGTTGCCGAAGCGAAAAAGGAGTTGAGCTGATTGACCAGCGCACTCGCGACGTCGTTGACACCATCATTGGCACCAGCCACAAAGCTGAATTCGCGACTGCCGAGGGTGGTGGTTCCGTCCTGCATGGTGACATTGATACCGGTCAGCGCGATATTGTAACTTGCACCCTCGAATGTCTGGCCGACAGTCAGCGTGATGTCACTGGCGTTTGCCACTGCGGCCGTGTTCGCGGCCTCCCATGTAATTGGTCCGGGTGCCATGTTCTGCGTTTCGGTTGCGACACCGTTCGTGAAAACGGCATCCCGGTCAGCGGCAGCAGGCCCGATCGCCGTCGTGCCGATGGTCATGCTTGTGACAGGCCCCGAGACGGACAGGCTTTGGCGCGACACATCAATATTGCTGACAGAGACATTTCCTGCAGCGTCACGGTCCAATGACGAGAGAATCTCTACATTGGATGCAGAAGAGCCGTCCACAAGGTTCAGCCCGTTGAACTGCGCGGCACCGACGACGCTTTCGATCTGCGAGCGCAACGCGACGATGTCGGTCTGGATCTTGCCGCGATCCACATTCTGTTCCTGTGCCGCGACGATCTGCCCTTTCATCTGCGTCAACAGGTCGGTTACGGTTTCAGCGGCCTGCCGGGCAACCGCGACTGTCGATGACCCAAGCGCCAGCGTGTCGGAAATCGCCTTGAAGCCGCGCACGTCCGAATCCATCGTCTTGGCGATGGACCAGACCGCGGCATTGTCGCGTGCATTGCTGATCGATTTGCCGGTCGAGATTTCGTTCTGGGTCTGCGCGAGATTCTTGTTGATTCCGCGCAGGGTTTGCAGGGCCACCATGGCGCTGGAATTGGTCAGAATACTTGACATGATATTGCCTTTCTGTGTGTGCCTTTTGCACGTCGTGAACAGGCACCCTTGCGGGGTGCGAAGAGTGCATTCTGCAGAAAGGCGCCGTGATGAACGCCCACTCGGCCTTCTGACCGACGCTTGCGAGTGTTGACCGAATTGATTGACACAGTCTGAAGATTCGCAGGGCAATCGAGACGACCTGCCGGAAATCGCGGTGGTTGGTTAATGCCTCTCATGCCTTGCGTTCGACCGTGCGGGCGCTGTTCGGCATAATCTGCGCCGAGCCGTCGGGGTGGTAGAGCGTGGTGCGCGCTGCAGCTTGCCGGGCGCTCAGCGCCTGAATCACTGCGCGGAACCCGTCGCTTGCTGACCGCATCAATGCCTCGTTCCGATTGATCCTGTCGCGGATCCGGCGCGCAAGCGGTTCGCGCGGGGGGTGCGGGCGCAGCGCTTCGACAAAGGCCAGCTTCTGCGCTGCAAACCCTTCCAGATCATCATAATTACCGGCCATCAGGGCGTCCCGCTCTGCATCCAGAAGCGCGAGCAAGCAAGTGGACGTATCGGTCATGGTCTGTCGCCATCCTGAGGCTCTTGGTGTTGCATCAAGCTGCGCAAGATCACCTCTGCAAGGCCCAGACCGCCGCGCGCCGCAAGTTGCTGTGCCTGTGCATCGACAAGGAATGACGCGAAATGCTCTTCGCCGAAGCCGCCGCCGAAACTGCCTGCCGGTTCGCCGAACTTCGCCGCGCGCAGCATCTCGGCCAGAAAGCTGGCTTCGAACTCTTGTGCGATTGCCCTGAGGCGGTCTGCGGGTGCTTCGGGGCGGAGTGGTTGGACTGCGGGGGGAAGTATCGCCTGCATCGTGGAACCCTTCGTTTCTGTGTCGATGGGCCGAATCTGAACGCTGGCGGTAAATATTCGGTAAGCAGTTGCTGCCTAAGATAGCAGAATCGAACATCGCATACAGGGACACGCCCGCATGGTGACCATACTGCAGATCGCCCAGCCCCATTTCGTGCCATCGCGGGAGCCGTCTGGCATTGGGCTGCACGAATCGTCTGATTTTGGCCAGTGTCTTGGCGCTGATGCGCAGGACCGGTCACCGTTGTCTGATGGGGCCCCCCACCTGGCAGCAGAAGCCTTGCGGAATGGCAGACCGCTCGCGCTGGCAGATGAGTCGCTTGTATCTATGCCGCCGCGCCGCGCGAGCATGGGTCAGGTCGCCGCGTCGGGTGATGGTGGCGTGCGTCCAGTTTATCTTGCGACAGAACACGGCGCGCGCTCGGTGACCGTGCCGCGCGACACAAGTGCGGTGAGTGACTCGCCCCACAGCAACAGCGATGCGTCGCAAGCCGACGATGCGCGCTCCCCGGCAGGGCGCGGCGGGGGGGTGCCGTGGCCCGCAGGCGCAACCCTGTCTGAAGGAATGCGCGCGGGCACGTTTCCCGAGGGGGACCCGATGGACCATGAGCCTGCGTCGGAAACGCCAGCGCCCTCGGTTGCAGCAGAGCAAACGCCCCGCAGGCTGATAGGGGTACCCCCGGTGCCGGGTGAGCAGCCGATGCATATGGCACATGTCCCGCCCGCATGGGCTGGGGCCATCGGGGGGCACATGCCACATTCCGATGCAACCGGGGCTGAGCGGCATGAACGGACTCTCACGGATGCCGGCGGGCCCCGTGATGGGGCTATGGGCGGCGTGGCGGGCCAGCCACCGGACGCCGCCGGGCCGGGCAGGGGATTGGTGATGTCCTTGCCACAGATCGATCCTCAGATGCCTGGTCGAAGGCAGGCAGTTTTGCGCAGTCTTCCCATCGATCCGGTTGATGCAGTCGCGAAGCGTCCGACCGCAGGGCAGGGGCCCATTGCACGACCTGAGCCCCCCTCGCACGTGACGGAATTCACGGGTTTGCCTATGCCGGGCGCATCCGGCGCGCTTCCACTTGCTAGTCAGAGCGTGACATTCGCGCGCCTGCCGGAGCCGGGCCAGATGCCCGGTCAGACCCTGTCGCATCCGGGTGCTTCCCGCGCTGATGGAGCAGGTGTTCAGGGCGCATCGCCATCGGTACAAACCACGCCTGCGCCTGTCAGTCTTCAGATTGCCGAGGTCATTCGCCAGACTGACCAGCGCGTGGTGCAGATTCAGCTTGCGCCCGTGGAACTGGGACGAGTCCGCATCACCCTTGCTGCATCAGACGCCGGGATGCAGGTAATCATTGCGAGCGAACGCGCTGATACGCTGGATCTGTTGCGCCGCAATGCCTCAGATCTGATGCTTGATCTGGCAAAACTGGGCTATAAGGGGGTGAGTCTGAGTTTCAGCAATGACGAGCAGCGGCCAGACGCGCAGCACAACTCGCCGCACGCCATCCGGTCGCCCGGTGTGGTCGCCGACATGACCGAGCCTGCGATCCGCACGCACGCGCCTGTGGCTGAACACAGCACTGGCATGGACCTGCGAATGTAGATGGCTGTGGTCTCCGCCCGCGCATATTCCACCCGGCAATGCCCCGCCAGCGAAGGGGCGGGCCGCAGTCTGATGCGGGTTTTGCAGGGTTACGCTACTGTTCAGTCGCGCGGGGACCATCGGTGCAAAAGCCGCGTCTGCGGGCACCTGCACGGCACCGGGGCCTTGGGGTGGCGCTGTCATCTGTGCATTGACGGTCACGGGGGAAGGCAGGCGCGGCCCGATGGGCGTGACGCATGGCCGCTGCGAGCAGGGGCGGCATGATGCAGGCTGGATGGCTTGCACCCCGGTCCCGATGCCGCGGTCGCGCCCGCTGGCGGGATTCTGGGGGCGACCAGGCAAGCTTTCGCCGCGGCCTTTTGCCCGGTGTCACAGACGAGAGGTAACATGATGGATACGATGCCGCTGTCGGAACTCGGCCTGCCGCGCCCTGTGAGAGAGCACACAACAGCAGGCGGGAAAGGGCCTGATATCTCATCGGATTTTCAGACATTCCTGCGAATGCTGACGGCTCAGATGCAGAACCAGAATCCGCTAGAGCCCATAGAGGCATCTGATTTCGCGGTCCAGCTTGCGACCTTCTCGGGGGTAGAGCAACAAGTCAGGACAAACACGCTTCTCAGCCAGCTTGCCAGCCGCATGGGGCTGGCCGAGATGGCAGGCTGGGTCGGTCGCGAGGTGCTGACATCGGCACCTGTCTATCTGGATGGTGCGCCACGCCGCCTGGTGCCACCTGAGGTGCCGGGTGCGGACCGCGCCGAACTCGTCGTGGCAGATCGTGACGGGCGCGAGGTGACGCGCCGCGCCGTCGATCCGCGCGCGACCGAGTTCCTGTTCGAGATGCCGAATGAATACGAGGGCGGCGTGCCCGTTGGCCACTACGCGGTCAAGGTAGAGAGTTTTCGGGGCGGCGTATCCTTGGGGGTCGCGCCGGTGATGACCTATGCCAGAATAGACGAAGCGCGCAGCGATCAGGGCAAGCTGTTGCTGGTGCTGGAAGGCGGGCATCTGATTGACAGTGCGCAGGTTGCAGGCTTGCGGAAATAGGACGACCGCGACAGTGCTGCGTGCATATCCATCCGCAAGCCGCGCTCTGGTCTGGCTGCGACAGGACAGGCGCGGATGCGCGTCAGGGGGGGTGGCCAGTCCGAAATGCCCATGCGCGGCACAGGCTTTGTCCGGCAATGGGCAGGATCACCTTGCAGTCGCCCGCGAAATCAGCCTTTCTGCGCACATCTGAACAGAGGCTGCAAAAATGGTTCGCGTCGCGATAAACGGGTTTGGTCGCATAGGCCGCACAGTGCTGCGCGCCTGGCTGCAGGGCGGTTGGCCTGATGTTGAACTGGTGGCGGTCAACGATATCGCATCACCCGAAGATTGCGCATATCTGTTTGAATATGACAGTGTGTTCGGCCCCTTTTCGGGCGGTGTGGATCTGCAGGACGGGGGCTTGAAGGTTGCGGATCGGCATTTGCGGCTGACACAGGCAGCGGATTTGTCGGAACTGGACCTGTCCGATATCGATCTGGTCATGGAATGCACTGGTCGCGCCGACCGGACCGAGGTTGCGCGACGTGGAATCCGCGCGGGCGCCAAGCGGGTCCTGATTTCCGGCCCGTCAGATGCCGCCGAGATCACGATCGTGCTGGGTGTCAATGACGGCCACCTGACCCGCGACCATCAGCTTGTCTCGAACGCATCCTGCACGACCAACGCGCTGGCCCCGATTGCGCGCCTGCTGCATGCGCACTGGGGAATTGCGACGGGCTTCATGACAACGATCCACTGCTACACGGGTAGCCAGCCGACGGTCGATGCACCGCGCGGCGACCCTGCACGGTCGCGCGCGGCGGCGCTGTCGATGGTGCCGACGACAACCAGTGCGCAGCGGTTGCTGGACCGGGTGCTGCCGGAACTGTCGGGGCGACTGATGGGGGCTGCGGTGCGGGTGCCGACAGCGTCGGTCTCTGCGGTCGATCTGACGGTGATGCTGGAACACACGGCATCCGTGGCGCAGGTGAATGCGGCGTTTCGCGCCACAGGCGGCGTTGTCGGATGGACCGACCGTCCCCTTGTTTCTACCGATTTGCGCGCCCGCCCCGAGAGTATCGTCATGGCCTTGCCCGAGACGCAGCAGACCGATGGCGGCATGCTGCGTGTCTTTGGCTGGTATGATAATGAGTGGGGGTTCTCGTGCCGGATGCTGGACATGGCATCGCGGATTTCCGCACTCTGACCCAAGATTTTTCTTGCATTGAGCGCCTGAAATCGCCATATGGACTTTGCGACGTTACCTCTATCGACCACTGTTCTCCGTCTTCGGCCACAGTCACTTCGATCTTGCACTGACTGAGCCAGGCTGCCGCATGATGTGGGTAGCAACACGACAGGAGACTTCACCATGGCCACAGGCACAGTGAAATGGTTTAACGCAACCAAAGGTTTTGGCTTCATCCAGCCCGATGGCGGCTCCAAGGACGTTTTCGTCCATATCTCGGCAGTTGAGCGTGCAGGTCTGCGCGGTCTGGACGATGGTCAGAAAGTGACCTTCGATCTGGAAAAAAGCCGTGACGGCCGTGAATCGGCAAGCAATCTGGCTCTGGCCTGAGATTGACGCCATCCGTTCGCGGGTGCAGCCCAAGAATTAGACAAGCCGCCCAGATTTTGGGCGGCTTTTTTTTTGTTCTAAGATAAGCCACCGTTTTTGCGGGCTGCGCGTGGCAATGGTGCGTCGGTGCATTACCCTGCCAGTCATGCGACAAATACCCTCGGACTCCACGCCGGCCATGCAGCCGCCCTTGGTTCTGGCAACTGATCTTGATGGCACATTCCTGGGTGGAACGCCCGAAGACCGCGCATTACTTTATGATTGGTTGCGCCGCCATGCCGTCCGGACAAAGCTGATTTTCGTCACTGGACGCGACCCCGCATTCATCGCGTCCCTCTGTGCCAGTGGCGACGTGCCCGCCCCGGAATATGTAATCGGCGATGTCGGAACCACGATCGGACGGTTTCAGAATGGTCACGTCGTCCCCGATGACCGGCTGGAGGCACCGATCAAGCGGCGCTGGGCCGGCATGGCCGGTTTGGTGCGCACGCGGTTGGCGGGGGTGCGGGGGCTGTGGTTGCAACCTGCGCCCTTTCGGCACCGGCTGTCCTATCAGTATGATGATCGCTTTCAGCGTGATGCGCTGCAGGTGCTGGACGGGCTGGATGTCGATATCCTGATCTCGCACGGGTGTTTTGTGGATATCCTGCCCAAGGGTATCAGCAAGGGCCCGTCCCTGCTGCGCCTTCTGGCCGAACTGAAGCTACCGCGCGAGCGGGTGCTGGTGGCGGGCGACACGCTCAATGATCTGTCTATGTTCGAAACGGGCCTTCATGGCGCCGTTGTCGGTGGGGCCGAGGAGGATCTCCTTCTGGCCACGCGCGCCTTGCCGCGCGCTTATCACTGCACCCGCCTTGGCGCGGGTGGAATTCTAGAGGCCATCGCCGCGCATGGTCTGTCTGCCAACTTACCGGAGGTGTCTGCATGAAATCGGATCTGGTTATCGTCTATCATCGTCAACCCTATGAGGAGGTCGAGACACCGGACGGGATTGTCTATCGGGAAAATTCCAGTCCGAACGGGATCGTGCCGACGCTCAAGGGGTTTCTGGGGCGGGCCAATCGTGGTGCATGGGTCGCGTGGAAAGAGGCAAAGGATACCTCGAATCCCGGTTTCGAACCGGTGATCGAGATTTCGGACAGTTTCGGAACTTATGATGTCAGTCGCCTGCCGCTGACCCGCGAACAGGTCAGCAGCTTTTATCATGTCACCTCGAAAGAGGCGTTTTGGCCTATCCTGCACGGGTTCAAGGAGCGCTACAATTATGACCCGGTCGACTGGCCGACCTTTCGGTCTGTCAACTGGGCATTCGCAGAGGCTGCGGCCGAACAGGCCACCGATGATGCGGTGATCTGGGTGCATGACTACAATCTGTGGCTGGTTCCCGGCTATCTGCGCCAGTTGAAACCCAATGCGACAATCTGCTTCTTTCACCACACACCCTTTCCGGGGCCGGATATGTTCAATGTGCTGCCGTGGCGCGCCGAGATTGTCGAAAGCCTGCTGACCTGCGATTCGGTCGGGTTTCACATCCCGCGCTATGCACAGAATTTCGCCGCCGTCGCACGCAGCCTGACAGGTGCGCGGCTGATCGAAGACGCGGATGCGCCGCTGTCATTATCGACAACCGGCGTTGCGCTGAATGACAGGGTGATGCCATTGACGCTGGAGCACAAGGGCAACCCGGTTGCCATTCACACCAGCCCGGTCGGAGTGAATTACGACTATATCCAGTCGCTTGCCCGCAGCCCCGAAATAAGGGCGCGCACGGCGCAGATCCGCGCTGAAATGGGCGATTGCAAGCTGTGCCTGTCGGTGTCGCGCACGGATTATACCAAGGGCAATATCGAACAGCTCGAAGCCTTCGAGCGGCTGTTGCAGCGCCGCCCCGAGATGCTGGGCAAGGTGCGGCTGATGCTGGTGTCGGTGGGCGCGAACCGCAACATGACCGCTTATGCCGAAGTGCAGGAACGGATCGAAACACTGGCAGGGCGCATAAATGGCACCTATGGCAGCCTTGAATGGCAGCCTGTGGCGCTGATCAGTCAGGCGATCCCGCTGGCGCAACTTGTGGCCTATTACGCGGCGTCTGATTTTGCGTCGATCACGCCATTGGCCGATGGGCTGAATCTGGTGGCCTCCGAATTCTGCGCCGCGCGGGACCCCGACCATCCGGGTGCGCTGGTGCTGTCGGAATTTGCCGGTTGCGCCGTGCTGCTGGAAGGGGCGATTCCGGTCAACCCGTTCTCGCATGCCTCGATGGATGCGGCGCTGGATCAGGTGCTGGCTATGTCGTCCGAAGAGGCCGCCTCGCGGATGCAGGCGCTGCAACGGTCGGCCCGGACGTGGGATATCGGCACCTGGACCAGAACCGAGATGGCGCATTTCCAGAAACTGCGCAATGCGCGCGGCGCGACGATTTCCACCTTCCCGACGCAGCGCCCGGCAGCCTAACTGCCTGATCTACCGCTCTTCAGGCTTTTCATGACCCGCGCATGGGCACGGCCAATCATGTGCGCGGCGATGGGGGCGGTCAGCAGCAGGAACAGCGTTGTCGCCACCACCTTGCTGACCACCTCGCCCGTGCCTTCGTGAATGGCCACACCCACCAGAACCAGCAGCGCCCCCAAGGTGCCTGCCTTGGTCGAGGCATGCATGCGTGTCAGCAGGTCCGGCAGGCGGACGATGCCGATGGCCGCGATCAGGACGAACGTGGCACCTGCCACAAGAAACAGCCCTACCAGAACATCAATCATTGCGTGTCTCCGACTGTGCCGCCGTGTCGTGGTCCTGCTGGTCACGCTCCAGCCGTCGTTCGGCGTAGCGGGCAAGTGCGACTGTCGCCAGAAAGCCGACCAGCGCCAGCACGATGGCCACGTCAAGGAATGAGGGTTCGTCCATGAACACGGCATAGACGCCGCAGAACGAGATGATGGTGACGGTCATCATGTCCAGCGCCACCACACGGTCGGCAAGCGATGGCCCTTTGGCCAGCCGGACAAAGGCGACCGCCAGCCCGACAAGGATCAGCAGGAGCGAGACCTGCGCAGCACCGGCAAGAAAGGCAGCAGATGTCATTTCTCGAATACCCCCATGATCAGGCGCTCGAAGCCGTTTTTGATATCGCGGGTCAGATCGTCCGGGTCCTCGCCGAACATGGCATGCACGATCAGCGTCTCCCGGTCCTCTGTCACATCGACACTCAGGGTGCCCGGTGTCAGTGAAATCAGATTGGTCAGCAGCAGGATCTCGAAATCCGATTTCACCGTCAGCGGCACCTCGATCAGGGCAGGTTTGTTCTGCGGCACCGGGCGGATCACGTCCCATGCGACCTTGACCGATGACAGCAGCAATTCCCAGATGAAGAACAACGCCAGATAGATCGAGCGATAGAGGCGCTTGAAATACAGCCGGTCAACCCCCGTCAGCGGTTGCGACAGCCACAGCGCGAAAAAGCCCAGCACAGCGCCCGTGGCCAGCGATGCAAAGCTGAAATCCCCGGTCATTGCGGCCCATGCAAAGGCCAGCAGCAGGTTCAGGACAAGTCCGTTCATGGCTGCACCCCCAGGACTTTGGTGACATAATCAGTCGGGTCCAGTAGCTGGTTTGCCGCCGTTTCGGCAAATTGCACGAAGGGTTCGGGGTAAAAGCCGATGACGATGGTCATCGCAGCCAACCCTGCGATCGGCACGATCATCGCACGCGTCACCCGCACGGGTGCGCGGTCTGGAGTGGGGTCGATCCCGTCAGGATGCGGTTTCCAGAAGGCCATGCCCCATATCTTGGTCATCGAATAGATGGTCAGCAACCCCACCAGCAGCGACACGAAGGCCACGAACCACAAGTTCAGTTCCAGTGCTGCCTTGACGATCAGGTATTTCGCCCAGAACCCCGACAGTGGCGGAAAGCCTGCCAGCGAAAAGGCCGGAATGATGAACAGCGCGGCCAGCAGCGGCGCGGATTTATACAGCCCCCCGATGCGGTTCAGGTCGGTGTGGCCAGCATATTGCTTTGCAAGGCCCGCCACGAAAAACAGGTTCGCTTTCACGATGATGTGGTGCACCAGATAGAACACGCCCCCCATCAACCCAAGCGGCGTGAACAGCGCCAGCCCCAGCGTCATGTAGCCAATCTGGCTGATGATGTGGAACGACAGGATCTTGCGGAAATCGGTCTGTGCCGCCGCCCCGATGACGCCGGTGAACATGGTCAGCAGAGATACCCAGATCAGGATTTCATGCGTGAAGCCCACATCGCCCACGAAAACAAGGCTGAACATCCGCATCAGTGCATAGACGCCCACCTTGGTCAGCAGCCCTGCAAAGATCGCCGAGATGGCAAAATAGGGCGTGTGGTAGCTGGCGGGCAGCCAGAAGAACAGCGGGAACACCGCCGCCTTTACACCAAAGCCGACCATGAACATCATCGCGATGACCGTGACCAGGCCCTGGTTGTCCGCCGCTGCGACTGCGCCGCGCAGATCGGCCATGTTCAGCGTGCCGGTGACCCCGTACAGCAGCCCGATCCCCGACAGGAACACCAGCGTCGAGACCAGGTTGAGGGCGACATACTTGATGCCCGCGTCCAGCCGTTCCTTGCCGCCCCCGATGACCAGGAGCGAGAAAGACGCGATCAGCATCACTTCGAACCAGACATAGAGGTTGAACAGATCGCCCGTCAGGAATGCGCCAGTCACGCCTGCAATCAGCGTCTGGAACAGCGCATAGAAGCCCAGACTCTCGGTTTCTTCGGGGATCTCGCCCAGTGCGTAGATCGCCGTTGCCAGTCCCGTGATGGCCGTGATGACCACCATGACCGCGCTCAGATAATCCGCAACAAGTGTGATGCCGAACGGCGCGTCCCAGTTCGACATCTGCGCGGCAATCACGCCCTGATCCAGCACCGCGACCATCAGCACCGCAGAGACAACCAGCGACAGCACCGAACCCGCAAGCGATATCCAGCGCCCTGCCGGGTAGTTCCGCGCAAGATAGGCCACCACCGCCGTGGCAAAGGGCACGGCGATGGGCATTACCAGAACCCAACTCATTTCGTAGCGTCCTCCTTGGGTTCGGCAAAGCGCATTTCATCTGTATCGACGGAATTCATGCGCCGGTAACCCTCGAAGGCGAGGGCAAGCGTAAAGGCCAGCAGGCCAAAGCCGATGACGATTGCCGTCAGCACCAGCGCTTGCGGCAGTGCATTGCCGACCACGCCGAGCGGCGCATCTTCGCCATAAGGCACCAGCGCAGGCGCGCCCTTGGTCAGGCGCCCCGAGGCAAAGATCGTCAGGTTCACGGCATTGGACAGCAACACCAGCCCGAACAGAAA
>SKRW01000320.1 GCA_007118295.1 Paracoccaceae bacterium
CAGGCCAGCGCCGGGCCCATTTTCCACAGCGGGATCATTGCGGGAAAGTTGAAGGGCGTGATGCCTGCCACCACACCCAGTGGCTGGCGCATGGAATACATGTCGATGCCGGGGCCTGCACTGTCGGTGAACTCACCCTTCAGCAGTTGTGGCGCGCCGATGCAGTATTCGATCACTTCCAGCCCGCGCTGGATGTCGCCCTTGGCATCGACAAAGGTCTTGCCATGTTCCGAGGACAGCTTTTCGGCCAGCTTGTCCATGTCACGATTGATCAGACCGACCGCCGCCATCATCACGCGGGCGCGTTTTTGCGGGTTGGTCGCCCCCCATGCGCGTTGCGCCTCTGCTGCACGCGCAACGGCATGATCCAGCTCGGCCTTTGACGCCAGCGGCACGCGGGCCTGAACCTCGCCTGTCGCGGGGTTGAATACATCGGCAAAGCGGCCCGATTGGCCTGCCACGCGCGCACCGTCAATCCAGTGTGAAAGCTCTTCCATCCCGTCCTCCTGTGAAATCATCCTGCACAGGATAGGCTTGCAATTTCGCCGATGGAAGCGGCAATAATCAAAACATGCCTTGCAAATTCGCAAGGCCCATGTGGGGCACCATGCGCGATTGGGATGACATGCGTCTGTTTCTGGCCTTGGCACGGGCCGAGAGTCTGGCGCGAGCGGGTCAGAGCCTGCGGCTGGACCCGGCAACAGTGGGGCGGCGGATCGCGCGACTGGAAGAGGTGCTGGGACGGCGTCTGTTCACGCGGTCCCATCAGGGTTACGCTCTGACCGAAGAAGGCGCGCGCCTGTTGCCCCACGCCATCGCGGCAGAGGCAGCGATGACCGCCGCGACACATGCCGCAGCCGAGACGCAGACCGGGCTTGCCGGGCAGATCCGGATCGGGGCGCCCGATGGCTGTGCCAATTACCTGCTGCCGCAGGTCGTCGCTGCGATCTGCGCCGAGAACCCCGCGCTGGACGTTCAGATCATAGCGCTGCCGCGTGTCTTCAACTTGTCACGACGCGAGGCCGACATGGCGATCGGGGTTTCGGCCCCGCAAGCAGGGCGGCTAAGCGTGCAGAAGATCACCGACTACAGGCTGCATCTGGCTGCCGCTGAAACCTATCTGGACCGGCACCCCCCGATAACGGACCTGGAGGCACTGAAGACACATCGCATCATCGGTTATATTGCCGACATGATCTTTGACAGCGAACTGGATTATCTGGCCGCACTTGGGCTGGACCGTGTGGCGCTGGCGTCCAATTCGGTGGCCGTGCAGGTCAATGCCATCCGGTTGGGGGCGGGGCTGGGGGTAGTGCATGATTTTGCGCTGCCCTCTGCGCCGGGGCTGCGCCGGGTGCTGCCGCAAAGCTTCAGCCTGACACGCAGCTTTTATCTCATTCGCCATCTGGACGATCAGCGCGTTGCGCGGCTGAACCGTTTTGCAGACCTGCTGTGCCGTGGCTTGCGGCGCGAAGTGAACCGGCTGGAAGAGTTGGCGAAGCGTGCTGTCTGAACGCGGCAGAAGCCATCACACTTGCCCGTTGCATCGCAGTGGAAACAATTCGACATGAACACGTCGCGTTCCGCGCAACGTGGCGATGGCCCGTCCAATTGTTTCCGGTGCTGCATCTGTCATGAACTGTGTCCCACAGGACGAACCGCGCGCCCAGCGCACCTGCACCGAGAACGCATGCCCTTTGGCGTGCAGGCGCAACACCTCGCCGACACGAACGCCCGCGACCCCCCGTATCCTGACCCCGCCTGTCGAGATATCCTCTATGAAAGCGACATCCTGCAGCCCCTTTCGCAGGACACCGATTGACGCAGCGCATAGCACACGCTTTGCCCGTCTCCGCATCAGACCACCCCTCGCCCAACTTCTGGACCAGCCCCGCACTGAGCTTAAGGCGCACAGGTTTCCGGGTTCCTAACCTCAGCCAGAAAACCCGTTCTTCTTGACTTTTTCCTCTGCGTCAGTGCATCGTTCTGAAAAACAAGCGGCCGAACAACAGGTCGCAGGATCGAGCAGTATGTGGCGCACCGCAATGGCAATGGCCGTTGCGCTTCTGATGGGGTTATACAGCGATGCTGTGCAGGCCCAGTCTGTAGCGCAGGCCGAGGGCCTCTTTCTGGCCAATGAGACCGCTGCTGCACGGCAGGCGGTCGAAAACGCTGGGCCAACCGACCCGGAAGAGGAAATCCAGCGCATCTGGATTCTGGCGCTCTCGCACATGCGCGAGGATGCGCCGCGTGCGGCCTTGCCGCATCTGGAACGGCTGGTCACCCTCGCACCCGAAGCAACCCGGTTCCGACTGGAACTGGCCCGCGCGCTGTATCTGGTCGAGGACAACGAGCGCGCGGCATACCATTTCCAGCAGGCGCTTGGCGGCACATTGAGTCTGGCCGAAATCTCGGCCGTCAATGACTACCTGCGGGCCATGGAAAGCCGCAGACCGTGGCGCGGGCATATGCGTGTGGCTGTCGTCAGCCAGTCCAACCCGTGGCACCGCTCGGGCGAAGATTTCGCCGATATTGGCGGGCACCTGCTGTTGCCCCTGCCTGCGGTGGAACGCGCCACCGGGCTGGAGCTGGGGGTTGGTGGCACCTATCAGCCGCAGCTTGGCTCCGACCTCTATGGTCGCGCACATCTCATGCTGACAGGGCATGTGTTCGAGGACAGCAACCTGAACCGGTGGCATATGCGCGGCGAGTTCGGGCTGTTGTCACTGGG
>SKRW01000124.1 GCA_007118295.1 Paracoccaceae bacterium
CGCGCCGGCGCAGGATGAGGTCTGGATCGGGTTCGGGCCGGGATGTGACGGGGCGGCGCTGAGCCTGTCGGAGCGCGGCGATCTGGCAGAGGCCGCGGCGCGGCTGTTTTTGGTGCTGCACGAAGCGGATGCGACCGGTCGGGCGATTGCGGTGGCCCCGGTGCCGGAGGTCGGGCTGGGGGTCGCGATCAATGACAGGTTGCGCCGGGCTGCCGCGCCGCGCCCGCCTGCGCAGGAGGCTTGAGGGCCTGCCGCCCCTCGAACTCCCCGCCTCAAGGGGGCACGCCCCCTTGAAAAACCTCTTGGATATCTGGACAACGGTAACAGCAGCAGGGTGCGGCACATGCGGTTGCGGTGCTGCCCCCCGTGCGGGGTGACACCAGCTGCCGGAGCAGCGCCGCGCCCCTGACCCGCCTCAGCGCGCCATGGGGGGCAGAAGGCGCCAGGAACTACGGGTCATCGGCATCCCAGGCATCGCCATACCATTGCGCAAGCTCGGTGCACATGATGATAAGGGTCAGCGCGGGGTCATAGAAGGCATTCGCCTCGCCACAGGACTCTACCGACACGTCCACCGGGACGGGCAGGCCGAACAGCGCATTGATCAGCGCGATTTCCTCGCGCAGCAGATCAGCGAGCGCCGCGTCCGCAGCGGGCTCGAGCAGGTCCAGCCCGTGCGCCTGCCGCGTGTCGATCAGGTCGTCGAGAAACACCGCCCAACTGTCGGCAAGCTGCCCAGAGACATGGATGCAGCTCTCGGTCATGTCCCCGGGCATGCCCAGATCGACGGCCAGTTCCAGACGCGCCTCCGGGTCGGCGCCAAAGAACTGACAGACCATGGCTGCCAGACGCTGTTCATCCAGCGCGTGTTCGGCCCACCAGACGCTGTCGTCAAGCGCATCCTCATGGGCGATTCGCAGGGCATAGCCATAGGCCACTTCGGCAATCAGGATCTCTGCGTCCCCGGGCTCCCAGAGCAGGTCGACCAGCAACGTGGAGAGGGCATCGACCGCGTCTTCCTCGCGCCCCAGAACGGGAATATCGAGCAGATCGACCAGCGCATGGCCGAATTCGTGATAGAAGGTCGCGATCATGTTCGAGGCCACGAACTGCGCACGCGCCTCGTCATCGGTCATTTCGGCGCGGGCAGGCAGGGTGACGGCCAGGCAGACGGGCACAAGCAAGCTGACGGCGCGCATCGGTTCCGGTCCCTGTCCTTGTCAGGAAGATGACAGGGGGAGAATGCGCGCCGTTTCCCAGTCTGGCAAGTGGGATCGCGCCATGGACGCGCCTCAGTCGCGCAGAAGCTCGTTGATGCCGGTCTTGGAGCGGGTTTGCGCATCCACGCGCTTGACGATGACCGCACAATAGAGGTTGATGCCGTTCTTCGAGGGCATGGAGCCAGCGACCACGACCGAATAGGGCGGCACCTCGCCATAGCTGACCTCGCCGGTCTCGCGGTCAACGATCTTGGTGGATTTGCCGATGAAGACCCCCATGCCCAGCACCGAGCCTTCACGGATGATGCAGCCCTCGACCACTTCGGAGCGTGCGCCGATGAAGCAGTTGTCCTCGATGATGGTGGGGCCGGCCTGCATCGGTTCCAGCACCCCGCCGATGCCCACGCCGCCAGACAGGTGCACATTCCTGCCGATCTGCGCGCAACTGCCGACAGTGGCCCAGGTATCGACCATGGTGCCGCTGTCCACATGGGCGCCGAGATTCACGAAGGACGGCATCAGCACCACGCCGGGCGCGATATAGGCGGACTTGCGTACCACGCAGTTGGGGACGGCGCGAAAACCGGCGGCTTTCCAGTCCTTCTTCTTCCAGCCGGCGAACTTGCTGTCCACCTTGTCCCACCAGCCGCCGCCCTGCGGGCCGCCCTCGTGGCGCTCCATGTCCTTGAGCCGGAAGCCCAGCAGCACGGCCTTCTTGGCCCATTGGTTGACATGCCATTGCCCGTCCGCCTGCCGCTCGGCCACGCGCAGCGTGCCACCGTCGAGCGCATCGAGCGTGGCCTCGACGGCCTCGCGCGTCTCGCCCCTTGTCGCGGGGGTGATTGTGTCGCGCGCCTCCCAGGCGGCCTCAATGGCGGCTTCCAGTGCGGCTCTGTCGGTCATTGGCGTGCTCCATGGCTCTGGTCATCTGCTGTGCATCGCTATAGCCTCGGGCGCCACGGACTGCAATTCGCGCGAGGGAGCATCAGATGAAAGACCAGACCAAGTCCCGGCCCTTCCCCGATGCGCAGGAAGATATCCGTCATTGGGACGAGACCCCGGACACTGCCCAGACCCGCCACCCGGCCTATCGGCTGGCCTTTGCCGATGCCGGTTTCATGCTGCGCGACGAGTTGCGACCGGTGCGGCTGCAACTGGAACTGCTCAAGCCTGACCTGCTGATGAACGAGCGCGGGATCCAGTCCACGATCGTGATGTTCGGCGGCGCGCGCATCCGCCGCCCGCAGGACGCCGACACGGCCGCCACACCAATGGCCGCCGATCTGTCGCGCTTCTATCAGGTGGCGCGCGAGTTCGCCCATGCGATGACGCTTCGCTCGGTGCAGAGCTACGGGCGCGAGGATGTGATCGTCACAGGTGGCGGCCCCGGCGTGATGGAAGCCGGCAATCTGGGAGCGAAGGAGGCGGGTGGCATTTCCATCGGGCTGAATATCGTGCTGCCGCATGAGCAGGCGCCCAATGAACATGTCACGCCGGAACTGTGCTTCAACTTTCACTATTTCGCCATCCGCAAGATGCATTTCCTGATGCGTGCGAAGGCGATCACGGTGTTTCCGGGCGGTTTCGGCACGCTCGACGAGTTGTTCGAGACGCTGACGCTGATCCAGACGCAGCGGATGCGCAAAATGCCCTTCATCCTGTTCGGACACGATTTCTGGACGAAAATCATCAACTGGGAGGCGCTGGCCGAGGCCGGCACAATCAATCGCACCGATCTGGATCTGTTCCATTTCGCCGAGACAGCCGAGGACGCCGTCGCGATCATCGACGGGTTTCAGGAGTCCTGCTGAGCGCGCCTTTCACTGATATTGCCAGCTTGAAATGATGCGCCCGGTCAGGGATTTTTCGAGCGTCTCGCGGTCGCGCACAGGGACCAGCGCCAGATTGATCTTGGCGATCATCATCAGGCTCTCTTCCTGATCCGGATGCGGCAGCACCACGACCCGCACCAGCATCGGTCCGATGCCCGGCTCGATATGCTGCCCGATGACCTGACTGGCATTGATTTCCCCGAGCGGCAGGGCGGTGACACTCAGGATTTCGGGGGACTGTTTGCCCTCGACCATACGAGGAAAGACAATGTCACGCGCCATCAGTCCCGCGATCTGCTGCCGTGACGGTGCCGCTTCGGCGTGATTGTCCTGCATTGGAACCCGCGCCGTCGTGATCTGCAGATGTTCCAGAAACGCGGTTTCACCGCTGGTCTGATCCGCCAATGTGAACATGATGCCCACCAGCGCGCCGCCGTCAGGATTGGCGAACACCTCGCGCTGAATGCGCCTGTCGCGTGGCACATGAATGCGAAAGAACGCAGGCAGGTCGAGGTCGTTGCGCGCGGACATTTCGGCGTCGAATGTCAGGATATCCGACAGGCTCAACCCTTCCAGCTCGAACAGATTGAAGCGCTGATTGCCCTCAGACGTTTGCGCCGCGGCAGAGACAGGCAGGGCAAGGAAAAACATGGCAAAGAGTGCGACAATGCAATTCATCAGACGACTCGCGGAACATGAGAATGTGAAAAGGCCTTGCTTGAGGGTGTTATACCAGTTTTGCCTTTGCGTCGACATGCGCGTTGCTTTGCGCGTTTCCGCCTCGTTCGGCGACGGATTGATCCAGCACAAATCGCGTCTGCTGACACCATGCTATCCTGTGCCATTGGAGGAGGACGCGAGATGATCAACGAGAATGACATTCTGGACATGACCTGCCTGAGCCGCGAGCAGATTGCAGCGATATCGGAGCATGAACATATCGACCCGGTCAGCGCGGCAGAGATGGGCGAGTATCTGATGCATATTCATCATGGCCCGCAGCGCGTTCAGCAGATGATCTGCGAAGATATTGCAGCCGCGCTCCATCTGGACGATGTCCGCAAGGCGCGCGCCCTCTACCAGACGCTGAAAGCGTTTCTGGCAGAGCACCCCGAAGCGCTGCGCGGCAATAGCTGACAGCTACAGATAAGGCTGGAACTGCGCCTTGAGGGCGGCGGCGCTTTGCGCAAGGTCATGGTTGGCCCCCACGCGTGCACGCCCCGCAGCGCCCATTGCGGCAAGTGTGGCCGGGTCGCTGTCCATGCAGGCGCGCAGGGCGTCAACCAGTGCAGGCACATCGCCCGAAGGGACCAGCCAGCCCGTCGCATCATCAACCAGTTCGGGGATGCCGGCAATATATGTGGTGATGACAGGACGGCCCGCAGCATGGGCTTCCATCAGAACAATCGGCAACCCTTCGGCGAAACTGGGCAGCACGAGCGCGCGGGACTGTTGCAGCGCCGTGCGCACAGCGGCATTGTCGGCCCAGCCCTGCAGCGTGATTGCCTGCGTCAGGCCATGGCGGGCGATGGCGTCCTCGATCTGCGGGCGGGTATCGCCATCGCCGATCAGGATCAGGCGGGCATGAGGGTGCGTGCGGACCAGATCGGCCATCGCCTCGACCAGCAGGGTCTGTGACTTCTGCACACAAAGCCGACCGACACAGACAAGGGGCGCATCGGGCGCAGGCGGTGGGGCCGGGGCAAGAGTGCCAACATCTACCCCGCAGCGAATGACATGCAGCTTGTCCCAGACGGCCATGCCCCCTGCAAGCGCCAGACGCGTGCGTGCGAAATGACTGATGGCGACAGCGAAACGCGCCTCGTGCAATTTCAGTGCAAGTGAGGATGCGCCGGGGTCCACGAATTCATCCGGGCCATGCGCGGTAAAGGAAAAGCCCGGCCCGCCAAGCCGCGCACATAACAAGGCAACCGCCGCCGTATTGGTCGAGAAATGGGCGTGGATATGGCCCAGCCCGCTTGCCTGTGACTTCAGGTGGACCGCTTCCAGCAGATAGGCAAGGTGTCGCACCAGCGCGCCCTGCCCTGCGTTGCGCCACAATGCCCAGACCGCATGTCCCGCGCGCGCCACACCGCGCGGGTTCGCCACCAGTTCGCGCAACAGCCCAAAGGCCAGCCGTGCCCCCCCCGGTGCCAATAGATAAGTGCAGCGTTCCGCTTCGGCCAGATCATCGGGGTCAACCAGCGGGTGGTCCCATGGCCTGACCGCAAACCGCCGGACCGCCAACCCCTGCGCTTCCAGTGCTGCAATCTCGCGCCGGATAAAGGTCGCGCTGGTCACGGGATAGGTGTTCATCAGGTAGCCGAGTTTCATCACCGCCCCTAACTGACGACATCAGCAAACTGCCCCCGCGCGCCCCTGAACCAACGCTCGGGGCACGGCAGCAGAACCGGGCACAGGCGCAAGCCCGACGTAGCATTGTCGCAGAGTTGGGTAAAGATGGGTGAGAGGTCGTCGCGCAGAATAGCCGCAATCACAGCGCCAGCAGGATGTAGACCAGAATACCCAGACCAGATGCTGCAATCACCCAGAATAATGGTCTGTTTCTATAGGGAAGCCTTGCTGTGCAAAAACTGCAATAGGCGCGCCCAAAGCGGTTGTAGTGACCACAGGAGGCACAGCGAAACGGCCTGAATCCCGGCGGTTTGGCTTTGAAAGACATGTTACATTCCCTTAGATTGTCTGAGCAGAACAGACAAACTTGGTGGCTACTGAAAAACTCGTAAACATGATGGTATCGTTCCCAGACAAATAGGTGGTTCGACAATACCGAGTCGCTACATCCACAGACCCGAAATTGCAATGGTCGGAGTCATTGACAGCAATTTTTTCCTTTATTTTATCAGTCGCTTGGAGCGGTCGCGTAAACATTTGGCAGTTCACGAAACCGTTGGTGAGAACCACGCTGGGAAAGCGCGCCGGACGTGGTGCCAAGGCACCCTGATTGCACTGCAGCAAGCTTGGCGAACAGCCGAAGGGGCTGTCCCACAGAGCACAGCACCCGTTCATTCGCGCTGACTGGAGGGGTCGGGGCCTAGTGTGTCCAGACCTGACGACGATTCGTCGCGAAATTGTCGCCGTAGCCCCCTGGGCGCAAGTTGGGCCGCCGCGTCTTGGGCTCTATCACGACTGCATCGATGCCATGCGCACGCGCGTAACTCTCGGCAGTTTCGCGATCGTCAAAGCGCAGCCTCACTTGCGATTCCATATCGCCCGAGCTGGTCCAGCCCATCAGGGGGTCAATCTGGCGGGCCTGCGCGGGCGAGAATTCCAGAACCCAATGGTTGGTCTTGGCCGTGCCGGATTGCATGGCGGTGCGGGCAGGACGGAAGATACGAGCGCGCATTGGCAGACCTTTCGACTGGAACACGTCGGATGACATTCCGGCTTATCGGAAAAAACGGCCGGTCATGCAAGGGTGCAGACAGGAAAGGGTCCCCCGAAAGGAGGGAACGAGGAGTAAGTCTTCCGGAAAGCGACCTTTTCCTGCCTACGTCCAGAATCTAGGGTCGAGCCCGCGACCCGGCAACAAAAAATGCACCTTTGGTGCATCTTTTTCAGGGCGCCAGCGCAATGGGCTGCGCGCCCTGAAAAGGGATGCTCAGTGGCCGCGCGCGGCGAGCCACTCGCGCATCCATGTGATTTCCTGCTCTTGCGCAACAATGATCTCGCGCGCGAGTTCCGCTACATCCGGGTCGGACCCGTGTTCCAGCACGATCTGCGCCATGACGACCGCGCCCTCATGGTGCGGGATCATCCCGCGAATGAAATCGACATCCGCATCCCCCGAAAACGCGATCATCATGTCGGCATGCATCGCATCATTCGCCGCGATGAAGGCTTGTGTCGAGGCAGGCAGATCACCATGGTCCATCGCCCCATGATCTGCATGCGCCCCATGGCCCGAATGGCCGCCATGCTGCACATGACCCGACTGGGCCCAGACCAGACCACCGATACCCAGCGCACTCAGACCGGCGATACCGGCAACAACCCAAGCTTTCATTTCATGTTCTCCCGTTGAAATGGACAGACCTCGCCTAGGTCTGTCCACCTGCTGGAAGGGAAATCACGAACGCGTGAAAGTGCAACTCAGATGCTCAGGCAGACATATTTCATCTCCAGGTAATCCTCGATCCCGTGGCGCGACCCCTCGCGCCCCAGACCGGATTGCTTGACCCCGCCAAAGGGCGCGACCTCGGTCGAGATGATGCCGGTATTGACCCCGACAATTCCGTATTCCAGCGCTTCCTGAACGCGGGTGATGCGGCCCACATCGCGGGCATAGAAATAGCAGGCCAGCCCGAAGATCGTATCATTCGCCTGTGCGATGACCTCGTCTTCGGTGTCGAAGCGGAACAAGGGCGCAAGCGGGCCAAATGTCTCTTCCTGTGCAACCTTCATCGATTGCGTCACACCTGTCACCACTGTTGGCTGAAAGAACGAGCCGCCCAGACTGTGACGCGCACCGCCCGTCACGACCTGCCCGCCATGGTCCAGCACATCGCGGATATGGTCCTCGACCTTCTCGACAGCACCGACATTGATCAGCGGTCCCGCCTGAACGCCCTCTTCCATGCCGTCCCCGACCTTGAGCGCGGCCACTGCACGCCCCAGTTTCTCGGCAAAGGCATCATAGACGCCTGCCTGCACATAGATCCGGTTGGCACAGACACAGGTCTGCCCGTTATTGCGGAATTTCGACATCATGGCGCCTTCGACTGCCTTGTCGAGATCGGCATCATCGAACACGATGAAAGGAGCGTTGCCGCCCAGTTCCATGGAACATTTCATGACCTGATCGGCCGCCTGACGCAGCAGAATACGCCCCACTTCGGTCGAGCCGGTGAACGTAAGTTTGCGCACGGCCGGGTTCTCGCAAAACTCCTTGCCGATATCGGATGACCGCGACGACGGGATGACAGACAGCACCCCCTTCGGCACCCCGGCCCGTTCTGCCAGCACGGCCATGGCCAGCGCCGACAGCGGTGTTTCGGCTGCAGGCCGGGCGACAAAGCCGCAGCCTACCGCCAGGGCAGGCGCCACCTTGCGCGCAATCATGGCATTGGGAAAATTCCACGGCGTGATCGATGCCGCCACCCCGATGGGCTGGCGCAGGACCGTAATGCGCTTGTCGGCCTGATGGCCGGGAATGGTCTCGCCATAGACGCGCTTGGCTTCTTCGCCGAACCATTCGACGAAGCTCGCACCATAGGCAATCTCGCCACGCGCCTCGGCCAGTGGCTTGCCCATTTCAGCAGTCAGGATCAGCGCCAGATCCTCGGTGTTCGCGATCATCAGGTCAAACCATTTTCGCAGAATGCCCGCGCGCTCCTTGGCCGGGCGCGCGGCCCAGGCATGGCGGGCCTTGTCAGCGGCAGCGATGGCGCGTGCCGTCTCGGAGCGCGAGAAATCGGCGACGCGGGCAATGACATCGCCCCGTGCAGGGTTACGGACATCAAAGGTCGCCCCGTCATCCGCGTCAACCCATTCGCCCGCAACAAGGCCGCGGGTTTCCAGCAGGCTGGGATCGCTGAGCATCGAGGCGAGATCGGTTTTCTGATCGAGCATGGTATCTCCTTGTAACTGACGCGCCTGTCCCCGACGGTCGGCGCGTGGGGGGCACGACGCGACCCATCCGGGTGCGCGTGCGAATTCTGGCATGACCGAAACGTAATGTGTTTCGCATCAAGTGTCACGGGCTGCGTAACGACTGTGAAGCAACGCTTTCTTAAACTTCCGGGTTCATTCTTGCTGCGCGGAAACGGGGTTCGGTCATGAGTACGAAACGCGCAGCGTCCGATGCGGCTGCAGAGGATGAGACATTCTTTGCCGATCTGGTGATGCGCCACTCGTCGGATGGTGTCGTCATTTCAGACCCTTCACGGCGCGCGCTGTGGGTCAATCCGGCTTTCATGGCGCAAACAGGCTACGCCATTGCAGATCTGGCCGGAAAGGAACCCGGCACAGTGCTGCAAGGGCGCGACACCGACCCCGAGACAATCCAGACGATCCGTCAGGCCTGCGCCCAGCGCCGCGAGATTCGGGCCGATATCCTGAACTATACAAAGGCTGGCACTGCTTTCTGGGTCGACCTGAAGGTAACGCCAGTCTACGATTCCTCGGGGCGGCATACGCATTTCATCTCGACCATGCGCGACATTTCTGAACGCAAGGCACTGGAACAGCAGAACGAGGAAATGCGCCACACCGAGGAATTGCGCCAGTCGGAACGGCATTTGCTGGCCCTGACCAGCGAGTGGCTCTATTCCGCGAAATCCTATGACGAGTTGCTGATGGTCATTCAGCGCGCGATGCACACGCTGATCCCCGAAGCCGATGGCGCGCTCTATATCTATGACGACACACGCTCGATGCTGCATCTGGCCACAAGCTGGGGCACCATGCCCGCATTTGCACTCGACATGCTGCCCGATGATTGCTGGGCACTTCGACGCGGGCGCGCCTATGCCTTTGGCCTGAAACCGATCCAGTTCGCATGCGACCATGTCAGCAAACGCGACACACCCTATTTCTGCCTGCCCATCATCGCCCATGGCGAAACCATCGGCCTGATGCATGTGGTCTTTGACGGGTTCGAGGAAGGTGGCCTGATGCGGAACATGCGCGAAAGCGTGTTGCGCAACCGGTGGGACATTTCATTGATCTGCGCCGAACAGATCAGCCTTGCCGTGGCGAATGTCCGGCTGCGGCACGAACTGCACGACCGTTCGGTGCGCGACCTGCTGACCGGGCTATGGAACCGACGCTGGTTCATGGAACGGGCCATGCGCGAGGTGAGCCTTGCCGCACGCGACCAGCGTGCGCTTGCGCTGATCTCGCTGGATGTGGACCATTTCAAGTCGTTCAACGACCGTTTTGGGCATGAGGCCGGCGATCTTGTGTTGCGCGAAGTCGGACACACCCTGCAACAGGCGGCCTCTGACAAGGTGCATCCCTGCCGGATCGGGGGCGAGGAATTCACGCTTTTGTGCCTTGATCACGACCTCGAAACGGCAAGCGTACAAGCGGAAACACTGCGACTGGCCATCGCGGCGCGCAGTCTTGCCATGGCAGGTCAGACGCTGCCTCAGGTCACTGTTTCGGCCGGGATCGGCGTGCTGGGGCGCGACGGACAACGCCTCGAAGACGTAATGAAGGCAGCCGACCTCGCCCTCTATCGCGCCAAGGCTGACGGGCGCAATTGCGTGGTCGGAACCGCCACCAGCCCAAGCGTGCAGATGGTCTGAGGGGCAGGCAATATCTGCC
>SKRW01000073.1 GCA_007118295.1 Paracoccaceae bacterium
GCGATCCTGCTGGGCCGCGAGGAGGTCCGCGACATCCTGCCCTATCTCGATTATGATCAGGCGCGGTTTCCCATCTATGGCGGGCTCTACCACAAACGCGGCGGCACTGCGCGCCATGACGCCGTGGCATGGGGCTATGCGCGCGGGGCAGACCGGCGCGGGGTTGATCTGATCGAGAATTGCGAAGTGACGGGAATTTCCATTGACGCGGGCCGCGTCACGGGTGTCACCACCACACGCGGGCAGATCAAGGCGCGCAAGGTCGGCATTGTCACAGCGGGCCGCACCAGTCAGGTGGCCGCCATGGCGGGGCTGCGCCTGCCGATTGAAAGCCATATCCTGCAAGCCTTTGTCACCGAAGGGCTGAAGCCCTGTCTGGATCATGTCGTGACCTTCGGGATGGGGCATTTCTATATCAGCCAGTCCGACAAGGGCGGGCTGGTCTTTGGGGGCGATCTGGATTTCTACGCCTCTTACGCCGCGCGCGGCAATCTGCCCGGTGTCGAACAGGTGATGGAGGCCGGCATGACCCTGATGCCGATGATCGGCCGCGCCAAGGTGCTGCGCTCCTGGGGCGGGATCATGGACATGACGCCCGATGGCTCGCCCATCATCGACCGCACGCCGATCGACGGGCTCTATCTGGATGCAGGCTGGTGCTATGGCGGGTTCAAGGCCGTGCCTGCCTCGGGCTGGTGCATGGCGCATCTGATGGCCACCGACCAGCCCCACCCGGTTGCCCGCCGCTTCCGTCTGGACCGCTTCGCCAAGGGCGATCTGCTGGACGAAGAAGGCACCGGCAGCCAGCATAATCTGCACTGAGGTTCTGACATGCGACTCCCTTGCCCCTGCTGCGGATGGCGTGATCTGCGCGAGTTTACCTATAAGGGTGCGGCAGATACGCTGCACCGCCCTGCACTCGATGACGCAAGTGGATGGGATGACCATCTGCACAACCGCACCAACCCTGCAGGCGAAACCCGCGATCTGTGGTATCATGACCCTTGCGGCACATGGGTCTGCATCACCCGCGACACGGTCAGTCACGCGGTCATCAGCGGCGTGACGCTGGAAGGTGCCCGATGAAGCGGCGCGACACAGGCGGCAGCGCGCTGAACCGGGCGCGCAAGCTGAGCTTCAGCTTTGACGGGCGTGCGCTGACGGGGGTTGAGGGCGACACGCTGGCCTCGGCGCTGCTGGCGAATGGCGTGCGGCTGATGGGGCGGTCATTCAAATATCACCGCCCGCGCGGGGTCATGACCGCAGGTAGCGAGGAACCCAGCGCCCTGCTGGAAGTGCTGCGCGACGACGCCTGGCAGCCCAATATCCGCGCCACGCTGCAGGAACTGCATCAAGGGCTGGACGCGCGGGCGCAGAATTGCTGGCCGTCCGTGCGGCGCGATGTGATGGCGGTGAATGATCTGCTTTCGCCCTTTCTGGGCGCGGGGTTCTATTACAAGACGTTCATGTGGCCACGCGCCTTTTGGGAGGGGCTTTACGAGCCGCTGATCCGCCGCGCGGCGGGGCTGGGAAGCTTGCCGCAATCGCATCAGGGCGCCCCGCATGAGAAAGCCTTCGCCTTTTGCGACCTGTTGGTTATCGGCTCTGGCCCGGCGGGGTTGATGGCGGCACTGACCGCCGCGCGGGCAGGCGCAGATGTGATCCTGTGCGAAGAAGACCGCCAGATGGGCGGGCGCCTTTTGTCCGATGCAGGCCAGATCGACGGGATGCCGGGCGGGGCTTGGGCGGCGGGCGTGCTGGCGGAACTGGAAAGCCTGCCCAATGTCCGCCTGATGCCGCGCACCAGTGTTTTCGGGGCCTATGATGGCGGGGTTTACGGCGCGCTGGAGCGCGTCAGCCTGCATCTGGCCGCGCCCGGCCGAACCCCGCGCGAATGCTATTGGCGTATCACCGCCAAGCGCGCGATCCTGGCCACAGGCGCGCTGGAACGCCCAATCGCCCACCCCGACAATGACCGCCCCGGCACCATGCTTCTGGGCGCCGTGGCAAGCTACTGGCGGCGCTTCGCGGTCGATCCGGGCCGTGTGGTGGTGTTTGGCAATAATGACCATGCGCTGGCTACGGCCAAGGTGCTGGCGGCGGATGGCATGGATATCCGCGCCTATATCGACCCGCGCGAGGTGACGGCGGATACGCCTTTCAACACCTATCGCGGCGAGGTGATTGGCACGCGCGGGCGTCACGGGCTGCACTCCGTCACTTTCCGCCATCAGGGCCGCGAGACACGGCTGGAAGCCGACACACTGGCCCTGTCCGGCGGCTGGAACCCGTCGCTGCATCTGGCCTGCCATATGAACGGCCGCCCGGTCTGGGATGATGCCATCGCCGCATTTGTTCCCCGCGAGCACATGGTGCCGGGGATGCAGGCTGTGGGTGCGGCGGCGGGTATCTTCTCGACCCATGGCGCGCTTGAAAGCGGTGCGCGGGCGGCCAAGCTGGCGCTCGATGCCCTTGGCCTGCACGCATCGCTCCCTGACTTGCCACAGGCCGAAGATGCCCCCTATGCGATCACACCGCTCTGGCAAGTGCAGGCCAAGGGCCGCGCATGGCTCGATTTCGCCAATGACGTGACCACCAAGGATGTCACGCAGGCCGCACGCGAAGGCTTCGCTTCGGTCGAGCATATGAAGCGCTACAC
>SKRW01000252.1 GCA_007118295.1 Paracoccaceae bacterium
GATCTGCCGCCCGCCTATCAGCGCCACTGGAACCTGTTTCTGACAATGGGGTGGCAGACCTTGTGGCGCACGGTTGCGGGCCTGTTGCTGGCGGTGGTGTTCGGCACCTTGCTGGGCATGATCATGGGCTTTTCGCGCACCATGCGCGACGCGCTCTATCCGCTGCTGGTCGGCTTCAATGCCATCCCCAAGGCGACTGTGGTGCCGATTGTCGCGCTGATGTTCGTCGGGCAGCATGATTTCAACACGGTCCTGCTGGCCTTCATGATTTCGTTCTTTCCCATTGCGGTGTCCGTATCCATCGGGCTGTCCACGCTGGAACCCGAATACCGCGACATTCTGCGCGCGCTCGGGGCGTCACAGGCGACGATCTTCTGGAAAATCGCGCTGCCCAAGACCCTGCCCGAATTTTTCGGTGCGCTGAAAGTGGCGGTGACGCTGGCCTTTATCGGCACCAACCTGATGGAAATCGTCAGCCCGCATGGCCGGGGTCTGGGTGCGCTGTTCGATAGCGGGCGCACGAATTCCGACTTTCCGCTGATGTTCGCGGTCCTGATCGCGCTCGCCTTCCTCGGGATCGTTCTCTACTACGTTGTCGTCGCGCTGGAAAAGATATTCGCCGGCTGGGCCGAACGCAGCCCGAACTGAGCAATCGTCCTTGCCCTCTGCGTGGGGGCAGCACTCAGCCCCCGATCCGGGCTGCGCGCAAGCGGATACAGGCCGATTCTTGTTGCATTCATCTTGCCCCAAATACTCAAAAAGCGGGGCCGCAAGGCCCCGCTTCCTTCAGAAAAACAGATTGCACTGGCTTCAGCCAGCCGCCATCTGGTTATGCTTGCGCGCGACGAAATCCTTCGCCGTCTCGACCGCCACAGCCGCATCTCGGCAATAGGCATCCGCGCCGATCGCGCGGCCGAATTCCTCGTTCAGCGGTGCGCCACCTACCAGCACGATGTAATCATCGCGCTTGCCTTGCGCGATCAGCGTGTCGATGACCACTTTCATATAGGGCATGGTTGTGGTCAGCAGGGCCGACATGCCCAGAATATCCGGCTGTTCACGCTCCAGGGCTTCCAGATACGCCTCGACGGCATTGTTGATGCCCAGATCGATCACTTCGAAGCCCGCACCTTCCATCATCATCGACACGAGGTTCTTGCCGATATCGTGGATATCGCCCTTGACGGTGCCGATCACCATCTTGCCCATGCGCGGCGCGCCGGTTTCCACCAGCAGCGGTTTCAGGATGGCCATGCCGCCCTTCATCGCATTGGCCGCCAGCAGCACCTCGGGCACGAACAGGATGCCGTCGCGGAAGTCATGGCCGACAATGGTCATGCCCGCGACCAGCGCCTTGGTCAGGATATCATAGGGGGTCCAGCCGCGTTCGAGCAGGATATTCACGGACTCCGCGATCTCGTCCTTCATCCCGTCATAGAGGTCGTCCATCATCTGTTCGACGAGTTCATCGTCGGAAAGATCGGCGAGGATGATATCTTCTTCGTCGGACATGAGCCTTTTTCCTCAGAACAAACGGACCCCATTTGCTAGGGCCTTGATGACTTCCGCTTTGTGACAGATTGCCACACTGCACTGTCTCATTTGCGACATGGGCCGCCTTGCGCGCGACTTGGTGTGTGGCGTGACCGCGTCTGCGGCAGAATTGTCACCCGTCGCGGCGACGCCTGCCACCTGCGCGGGTGCGGCGCGACTCTGGCCCGGACCCGTCGGTTTCTGTGCCATCCACCCGCGAGGAAAAGCCACCAAGCGCGGCCTCGATCACGTCGAGCGAGGGGCGCGGACCGGGGGCGCGGGTTTCAAGTGCGGTGCGCATCGCGCGCAGATGGTCGGGCATGGTGCCACAACACCCGCCGATGATCCGAGCGCCACAATCGCGCGCCAGAACCGCATACTCGGCCATCAGATCCGGTGTGCCGTCATAGTGGATGTGGCCGTCGACATATTTGGGAATCCCGGCATTGCCCTTGGCGATAATCGGCGTCCTGGCACCTGCATCGACGAAGCCCAGCACAGTGCGCAGCAGGTCGGATGCCCCCACCCCGCAATTCGCACCGAATGCAAGGGGCGGCGATTTCAGCTTGTCGACCATCTGCGCCATGGCAGCCGAGGTCACGCCCATCATGGTGCGCCCGGCCGTGTCAAAACTCATCGTGCCGCACCAAGGCATCCCGGCAAGGGCGGCGGCTTCGGCGGCGGCCTTGTATTCCTCGGGGGCCGAGATGGTCTCGACCCACAGCACATCGGCGCCGCCCTCTTTCAGCCCTTCGGCCTGCTCGTGGAACATCTCGACGGCCAGTTCATGGGTCAGCGACCCCATCGGCACCATGATATCGCCTGTCGGCCCGACCGAGCCCGCGACCACGACCTTGCGCCCGGCACGGTCGGCAATCTCGCGTCCCAGTTCCGCGCCCAGCCGGTTCAACTCGCGCACGCGGGTGTGGGCATCATGCAGTTTAAGGCGGCTGGCATTGCCGCCGAATGTATTGGTCAGGAACAGGTCCGAACCCGCCTCGACCGCACCGCGATAGAGCGTGCGAATCTTGTCGGGTGCGTCTGCATTCCACAACTCGGGCGCGTCACCCGAAGACAGGCCCATATTGAACAGATTGGTCCCGGTGGCCCCATCGGCCA
>SKRW01000225.1 GCA_007118295.1 Paracoccaceae bacterium
CTCGCCGATGTCACGCCCCTGCGGGATGCCGGGCATCACCACATGCGCGGCCCCGGCATATTCGGCCCGCTTGTGGATATGCCCCAGCGCCCAATAGTCAAACCCGCTGGCCTGAAGATCGCCGAGCGCGCAGGGCGCATAGGGGTCATGGCCCGGCGCACCGCCCAGCGAGGTATGCATCAGCCCGATATTGAACGCATCCTCCAGCGGTGGGCGGTATTTCGGCAGCAGGCTTTCGGGCGCGCGCGGCTCGCGGAAGCTCAGCCCGTGGATCGCCACGCGGCGCGGCTGCAGGTCCAGAATCTCGACTCCCGCGCGGCCTGTGAACACATGCGTCAGGGGCGGCAGGGTCAGTTCGCGGGTGATCAGGCTCTCGGCGTCATGGTTGCCCCGAATGATATAGGCACGGATACCGCCCGCATTCAGCCGCCCCAATTCGGCGGCCAGATAGCGCGCCGTCTTCATGCTGGTCTGCCCGCCATCATAAAGATCGCCTGCAATCAGCACGGCATCGACCTGTTCGGCCAGCGCCAGATCGACAATCGCACGCAATGCACCGCGCGAGGCATCGGCGATCAGCCCCGCCAGATCAGGGTCGCGCAGCGCAAGGCTGCGCAGGGGGCTGTCCAGGTGCAGGTCAGCCGTGTGGAGAAAGCGAAACCCCATGGCGCGACACTGCCTTGAGTGCCTGAGGCGCGCAAGGGCGAATACCCCCCGCGCCCCCCGGATGCAGCGCGCCCACCCCCACCCTTGCACGCCGCATCCGGGGGGCGCGGGGGGCGGCGGCACTGGTTAGCGCTGGTTGAGCATCTCGCGCACCCAATCGGGCACGATCCGGGTCGCAGGGCCAAGGCGCGTCTCGTCAAACAGGCGCGCGGTGTCGGAGGGTTCCAGGTTAAGTTCCAGCGTCCGCGCGCCGTGGTGGCGGGCCTCCTGCACGAAGCCCGCCGCCGGATAGACCGCGCCCGAAGTGCCGATCGCCACGAAGAGATCCGCGCGCGCAAGTGCCGCGCCGATCGCATCCATGTGATAGGGGATTTCGCCAAACCAGACGATGTCAGGCCGCGTCGCGGGCGCCAAGCAGGCCGGGCAGGGGTCGTGGGGTTGCATGATGGCTGGCGCGTCCCATCTGTGCCCGCAATCGGCACAGAGCGCACGCATCACCTGCCCGTGCATATGGATCACATCGCGCGCGCCTGCACGCTCCAGCAGATCGTCGATATTCTGCGTGACCAGCGTAACCTCGGCCATGCCGGATTGTTGCAAATCTGCAAGGGCGCGATGCGCGTCATTCGGGCTGGCGGTAGCGCAATTTGCGCGACGGGCGTTGTAGAACTGGTGCACCAAGCCTGGTTTGCGAGCAAAGCCTTCGGGGGTCGCGACCTCTTCCAGATCGTATTTCTGCCAGAGGCCGCCCACATCGCGGAAGGTACCCAACCCGCTTTCCGCTGACAGCCCGGCACCTGACAGGATCACGATCCGCATTGCCTTACCTCGCATTCAGATGGTCATGGATCACCTGCGCCAGTGCCGCGGATATGCCATCCACGGCCTGCAGATCGCCCAGACCTGCACGCGCAACGGCCTTGGCCGATCCGAAATGCGCCAGCAGCGCGCGCTTGCGCCCCGCGCCCACGCCCGGAATGTCATCAAGCGGCGAGGCGCTGACCGATTTCGCCCGCTTGGCGCGATGCGTGCCGATGGCAAAGCGGTGCGCCTCATCGCGCAGGCGCTGGACGAAATACAGCACCGGGTCATTATGGCGCAGCGCAAAGGGGCGCGTGCCGGGGCGGTGGAATTCCTCCTTGCCTGCGTCGCGGTCGACCCCCTTGGCAACACCGACCACCGGGATGTCATCGACGCCCAGATCGGCCATGATCCCGGCCACGGCAGACACCTGCCCCGCGCCCCCATCGATCAGCAGCAGGTCAGGCCACATCTCGGCCTCGCGGTCGGGGTCTTCTTTCAGCAGGCGTTCAAAGCGGCGCGTCAGCACTTCTTTCATCATGCCGAAGTCATCGCCCGGCGTCAGCCCGTCGCCGCGAATGTTGAACTTGCGATACTGGCTCTTGATGAACCCGTCCGGCCCGGCGACGATCATTGCCCCCACGGCATCTGTGCCCTGGATATGGCTGTTGTCATAAACCTCGACCCGCTTGGGCGGCCCCTCCAGCCCGAAAGCTTCGGCCAGCCCGTCCAGCAGCCGCCCCTGCGCTGCCGAGGAGGCCATGCGCATCGCCAGCGCCTCGCGCGCATTGCGCAGTGCGTTTTCCACCAGTTCCGCCTTTTCGCCGCGCTTGGGGCAGGCAATCGCGACCTTGCGCCCCGCGCGCTCGGCCAGCAGGGCCGCCATCAGATCGGGATTGTCGATCTGGTGCGAGGTCAGCACCAGACGCGGCGGTTCCTTGCCATCATAGAACTGGCCCAGAAACGCCTCAAGGATCTCGGGCTCTTCGGCACCGGCCCCAGTTGCGGGGTAGAAATCACGGTTGCCCCAGCTTTGATTGGCCCGGATGAAAAACACCTGCACACAGGCCTGTCCCTTTTCCAGATGCACCGAAATCACGTCGGCCTCGGTCACCGTGCGCGGGTTGATCCCCTGACTTTGCTGCACATTGGTCAGCGCACGGATACGGTCGCGCAGGGCGGCGGCGCGCTCGAATTCCATCGACTCGGACGCTTTGGCCATATCTTCGGCCAGTTGCGCCTGTATCTTCGTGCTTTTGCCTGACAGGAACCGCTCGGCATCGGCAACCAGATCGGCATAATCCGCTTCGGACACATAGCCCACACATGGCGCAGAACAGCGCTTGATCTGATACAACAGACAGGGCCGTGTGCGCGCGTTGAACACTGAATCGGTGCAGTTGCGCAGCAGGAACACCCGCTGCAACTGGTTCAACGTCCGGTTCACGGCGCCCGCAGAGGCGAATGGCCCAAAATAACTGCCCTTGACCGCCCGCCGCCCGCGATGCTTGCGCAGTTGCGGATAGGCATGATCCTTGGGCAGCAGGATATAAGGAAAACTCTTGTCGTCGCGCAACAGCACATTATAGCGCGGCTTCAACTGCTTGATGAGGTTCTGCTCCAACAGCAGCGCCTCGGTTTCCGTGCGCGTTGTCAGAAACATCATCGACGCGGTCTCACTGATCATCCGCGCGATCCGCCCCGAATGCCCCGAGGCGCGCGCGTAATTCGACACCCGCGCGCGCAGGTTTCGCGCCTTGCCGACATACAGCACTTCGGATTTTTCGTTCAGCATCCGATACACACCGGGCGAGGCATCAAGCTGCCGCAGATAGTCCTGAATGCAGGCATGCCCGCGCAGCGCGGATGTCTGGCTCAGAGTGGGGTCAGAAGGGGCTGTCATGTCACAAGGGTTTGCGTGATTCTGTCGGGCGCTGCAATGTTTTCACGCCCCTAGCAACCTGAATCCTGTCCACGAAATCTGTGGATAAGTCTGTGGGAGAATGCTGCATCTGGCCGATTTTCCGTTGAGTCCTTGGGTATTCCATGGGCTGCCTAAAAAATAGGCAAAACATTAACCATATGTTTTTGCTTTATAATTTAGATTGCACTGGCAAGCGCATGAAAAGCATGAAGAAATCATCTCACTTCCGTGACAGGTTCGTGAACAGTGCACAACTTTGCACAGCATATCATGTCTCGATGGCACCAGTACCCGGTACATCCCGCGTCCGCCACACCAGATGTTGCCCCCCGTCGATACATAAGATCTGCCCGGTAACTGCCGGAGCGTCCAGAAAAAACCCAAGACTCGCGGTGATGTCCGACAGGTTCGCGCCGCGGTTCAGGACAGTGCTTTCGCGGCTTGCAAGATACTCCTCTGCCCGCTGGTCGGCGGCCTGCAGCGTGGGTCCGGGGCCGATTGCGTTCACCCGCACACGCGGCCCCAGTTCCTGCGCGGCCATCTGCGTAAAAGCCCAGAGCCCCATCTTCGCGATGGAATAGGTCATGTGCTGGGGCGTTAGCCGGCGCACCTTCTGGTCGATCATGTTCACGACAAGCCCCTGCGCCACGGGCTCTCCGGCAGCATCCGGCACAGGTGGCGGGCATTGCGCGGCAAAGCCCTGCGTCAGCACGAAGGGCGCGCGCAGGTTTGACATCATATGCCGGTCCCAGCTTTCGCGGGTGGCTGTGGCAATGCTGTCCTCTTCAAAGATCGAGGCATTGTTGACCAGCACCGTCAACGGCCCGCCAAGCGCCTGCGCGCAGTCCGCGACCAGGGGCGCGAGGGCACTTTCGTCCAGCAGATCGGCGCGCAGGCAGACAGCCCGGCGCCCCATCGCCTCGATCTCATGCGCGAGGTCTTCGGCAGCATGGCTGGAACTGGCGTAATGAATCGCCACGTCATGTCCGCGCCCTGCCAGATACAATGCCATCGCGCGGCCCAGTCGCTTTGCCGCCCCTGTCACCAATGCCCGTGCCACGTCTCAGCCTCCGATAACGATCAGTGCCCAGATGTAGCCCGCATAGGCCAAGAGCAAGGCACCCCCCGTCACGCGCCCGACAGGGCGCAGCGTCCACAGAAACGGTGCCAGCACCAGTGCCGCCGCCAGCATCACCCAGAAATCCAGCACCATCATCTGTGGCGGCATGTCAATCTGCCCGAACAGCCCCGCGATGCCCAGAATGAACAGCAGGTTGAACAGGTTAGAGCCGATGATATTGCCCAGCGCCACGCCCCCCTCGCGCCGGATTGCGGCCATGAACGTGGTTGCCAGTTCCGGCAGCGAGGTCCCGACTGCGACAATCGTCAGCCCGATCATCACATCTGACACGCCCAGTGCGGCGGCAATATCGACCGCACCTGCGACAAGCAGGCTTGCCCCCAGCGGCAGGCCGATGACGCCAAGCACCAGAAACAGGGCCAGTTTCGGGGTGGCGATACTGTCATCCGCGCCCTCCAGCGCAATGCTGTCCTGTCGCGCCTTGCGCGCCCGCAGGATGGAATCGCCCATGAACAGCGTAAAGGCCCCCAGCAGCACCAGCGTCTGCCACAGCCCGATGGCCCCGGTCAGCGCAAGCGCGCCAAACAGCCCGGTTGCGGCCAGCATCATCAGATAGTCGCGCAGGTATTCACGCCCGATCAGCATCGGCGCAATCAGCGCGGGCAGGCCGATCACCAGCAGGATATTGGCGATGTTCGAGCCCACCACATTGCCCAGCGCCAGCCCGTCCGCATCGCGTATCACCGCCTTGACCGACACCAGCAATTCCGGTGCCGAGGTGCCAAAGGCCACCACGGTCATGCCGACCATCAGCGCAGGGATACCCAGCCGCAGCGCCAGATTGACCGCGCCCCGCACCAGCAGATCCCCTGCCAGTAGCAGGACGACCAGCCCGCCCGCGACCTGTGCCACATCAATCAGCATGGACTACCTGTCCTTGCAGCGACAATCATCGCTGCCCAAGAGGAACCGGCCACAGCTTTTGCATTTGCGCGGGCGGGGCAGTTTCGCGCCGCGTATCCGGTCCAGTGGGGTCTTGTGATTTGGGTTCAGCCATTTCTGGATCGCGCCCATGACCACCATGAACACCAGAAACGCGGCGACAATCTTGATGATCATGCTCTACAGTCCGAACCGAGCATAGAGCGTGCGCTCTTCGGCCAGCGCCAGTGCATCATTGGCGAGTTGCAGCCCCAGCCGCGACAGGAACGGGCGGCGCATGCCATATTGGCGAAAGCGCAGCTTGTCGCCATAGCGCGCCTTCAGCACGGGCACCATCTGCCCGACTGCATCGGCCAACCCCAATTCGACCGCGCGCGTGCCCACCCAGAATTCGCCGGTAAACAGATCCGCGCCCACCAGCTTGTCGCCGCGCCGGTCCTTGACCTGCGCGATGAAATTCTGATGCACCTGATCCTGCAAAGCGCGCAGGCGGGTCACATCTTCGGGGTTCTCGGGGCGAAACATGTCCAGTTGCGACTTCGACGTGCCCGAAGTGTAGACCCGCCGCTCGATCCCGTAGCGGGCGATGAACTCATGCAGCCCGAACCCGGCCGAGATCACGCCGATCGAGCCGACAATCGAATTGCCGTCCACGACGATCTCATCTGCCGCCGTCGCCAGCCAGTAGCCGCCCGACGCGGCCACATCCTCGACAAAGGCCAGCACTGGCACCGACAACTCGTCCGACAGCCGACGGATGCGCGCGGCAATCAGCGCACTCTGCACCGGGCTGCCACCGGGCGAATTGATGACCAGCGCCACCGCGCGCGGCTTGCCGCGCCGGAACGCCATTTCGATCAGCGGCGCGAGGCTGGCATCATTCAGCCGACCGGGCGAAGTGCTGGCCGCAATCACCCCTTGCAGCCGGATCACGGCCACCATCGGCTTGCGGTTCAGGAAAGGTAAAAATCTTGACATGGCGCGACATGTAAGGCGCAACCGCCATGGGAACAAGATGTCCGCGACAGAATGCTTGCCCCCGCGACCCCGGCACCGCAGAATAGACCCTGACCGCGTATAAAGGCCGCCATGCTCGACCGTCTGGAAATGTTCATCGCGCTGGCCGAGGCCCGCCATTTCGGCCGCGCGGCAGAGGCCTGCGGGGTCACCCAGCCCTCGCTCTCTGCCGCGCTCAAGCAGTTGGAGGGGGAACTGGGCGTCAAGCTTGTGTTTCGCGGCAGCCGCTATGAGGGGCTGACGCCCGAGGGCGCGCGCGTTCTGGACTGGGCACGCCGCATCGTCGGCGACGCCCGCACCCTGCGCGAGGAAATGCGCGCCGCGCGTCACGGCCTGTCGGGCAAGCTGCGGCTGGGGGTGGTGCCGACTGCCCTGCCCATGGTCGCGCAACTGACCGGCCCCTATCTGGCCCGCCACCCCAATGTGCGGCTGGAAATCCTCGCCCGCTCGTCGGTCCAGATCCTGCAGCAGATCGACAATCTGACGCTGGATGCCGGGATCAGCTATCTGGACAACGAGCCGCTGGGCCGGGTCGAGACAGTGCCCCTCTACCCCGAACGCTACGCGCTGCTGATGCGCCGCGACCATGCGCTGTCGGGCCGCGCGACGCTCGACTGGGCCGATCTGGTGGGGCTGCCGCTCTGCCTGCTGACGCCCGACATGCAGAATCGCCGCATTCTGAACCACGCGCTGGCGCAGGCCGGGGTGCCGGTCGATCTGCAACTCCAGTCCAATTCGACACTTGCTCTGGTCGCGCATGTGCAGGCGGGGCCGTGGGTCAGCGTGGTCAACACCCAGACCGCCGCCCTCTTCGCCGCCACCCCTGACCTGTGCGCCGTGCCGCTGGCAGGGGCAGGGCAGGCGAAACAGGTCGGCCTGATCGCCCCCTGGCGCGAGCCGCACACCCCCGTTCTGGCCGCCCTGCTGGCCGAGGCGCGACGGTTTGAGGGGGGGTAGGGCTTAGTTTATGCGGATCTTTGCGGACATCGCCGCTTTGGGTGCAAAGCCGCGCATCGCCGTGCCGCGGCCCGGCGATGCGCGGCGGGCCAAAGCCATTTATTCCGCGCGTGGTGTCTCGCTCTACTGTCCGCAATGAGGCTCCTTCGCACCCCTCACACCACCCGCCCCCCGGTCGCTTCGGTCACGCCCTGCGCTGCGCGCTTCACCAGATCGCCCATCTCCTCGGCGCGCTCCAGCGACAGGCGGAAGACCGGGCCCGAGATGGACAGCCCCGCCACGGCCTCGCCATGGGCGTTGAAGATGGGGGCGGCGATGCAGCGCATGCCTTCGGTGCGTTCCTCATTGTCGATCGCATAGCCGCGCTGCCGGGTGGCGGCCAGATCGTGGTCCAGATCGCCAATTTCGGTCAGCGAGGCGGGCGTGAAACCGGGCAACCCCTGCATGGTGATCTCGATTAGGCGCTGCACCGGCGTATAGGCCAAGAGCGCCTTGCCGATACCCGAGACATGCATCGGGCTTCGCGTGCCGGGCGGGAAAAAGGCGCGGATTGCCTCTTGTGTTTCCACCTGCGTCAGGAACAGCACCTCGCCCTTGTCCTCGATCCCCAGATTGGCGGTCTCGCCACTCTCGCGCATCAGTTTCTGCATCGCGCCCCGCGCCCGGTCCACCAGCGCCGTGCGCCGCAGAAAGGCCGACCCGGTGCGAAACGCCCCCGCGCCCACATGCCAGCGCTGCGACGCCGCGTCGAGTTCGACAAAGCCATGCGTCTGAAAGGTGGTCAGCACGCGGTAGACGGTTGGCGCGGACTGGTCCGCCGCCTGCGCCAGTTCGGTCAGTGTCAGCCCGCTGCCCTGCGCCAGCACCTCCAGAATCGACAGTGCCCGGTCCAGCGACTGGACGGTGTTCTGTTCGGTCTTGTCGTGAAAGGCGCGCGGGCGACCACGGGGGCGGGGCTCGGCCATGGGGGACTCCTTTTATCTGATTTCCGAAAACAGCTTTCACCCTGTGAAAAATGAAAAAGCGTTTGAGAACAGGATTCAGCGGGTATTTTTCATAGCATAAAAAACAATTTCAAAAAAATTGCAAGCCCGAGGAGCGGGGGATAATCTGTTGATAATCAAGGCAGGAGTAGCCCCATGTCCATGCAGAATCCGGTGTTTATCCCCGGTCCGACGAATATCCCCGAAGAGGTCCGCAAAGCCTGCGACATGCCCACGCTGGACCATCGCAGCCCGAAATTTGCCAATGTTTTCAAGCCTGCAGTGGCGGGTGTTCGGCGCGTGCTGAACATGGCCGAGGGCGAGGTGATCTTGCTGCCCTCTACCGGTACCGGCGGCTGGGAAGCGGCGCTCACCAATACTTTGTCCAGCGGAAACAAGGTGTTGGCAGCAAGGTTCGGGATGTTCAGCCATCGGTGGATCGATATGTGTCAGCGCCACGGACTGGACATGCAGATCATCGAGGCCCCTTGGGGTGAAGGCGCGCCACTGGCCGCGATCGAAGCCGCGCTGCGCGCAGATTCTGCGCATGAAATCAAGGCTGTACTGGCGACGCACAATGAAACCGCAACCGGGGTGAAATCCGATATCGCAGGTATCCGCCGCGCGCTGGACACCACTGGCCACCCCGCGATGCTGTTCGTCGACGGTGTGTCCTCCATCGGATCCATGCCGTTCGACATGGCCGGTTGGGGCGTCGATATCGCGGTTGCCGGGTCGCAAAAAGGGTTCATGCTGCCTGCGGGATTGGCGATTCTGGGCGTCTCGCCCAAGGCGCTGGCGGCGATGGAGCACGCGACGCTGCCGCGCACCTTCTTTGATTTCCGTGATATGACAAAGGCTTATGCAGTGGGCGGGTTTCCCTACACGCCGCCGGTCGGGCTGATCGCGGGCCTGGCGAAATCCATCGAACTGCTGGAGGAAGAGGGGCTGGACGCAGTCTATGCCCGCCATGCGCGCTTTGCCGAGGCCACCCGTCGCGCGGTTGCGGCCTGGGGCATGCGCCCCTGCGCAGCGACGCCCGACCTGTATTCCGCCACGGTCACTGCTGTTGTCGTGCCCGAGGGTTGCAATGGCACGGATCTGGTATCGTTGGCGGCATCGAAGTACGGCATGGCCTTTGGTGTGGGGTTGGGTGAGGTCGCCGGAAAAGTGTTTCGGATCGGGCATTTGGGGATGCTGACGGACGCAATGCTGCTGTCCGGGCTGGCCGTGGCCGAGATGTGCATGGCAGATCTGGGCTGGGATGTCCGGCTTGGGTCTGGTGTGGCGGTGGCGCAAGACTACCTGCGCCAAAGCCATGGCGCACCACTTGCGGCAGCGGCGTAAGGGGGCGCTGCCCCCGTCGCGCGCAGCGCGACTCCCCCAGAATACCTGGGCAAAGATGAAATGGGGAAAAGATGAAGGATCTGAGTGAGATGACCATTCCGACCTATGCCGATGTCGAGGCGGCACATGCCCGCATCGCGCCGCATATCCACCGCACGCCGGTTCTGACTTCGAGCTACTTCAATGATCTGACCGGCGCGGAGCTGTTCTTCAAATGCGAGAACTTTCAGAAGGCCGGTGCGTTCAAGGTGCGCGGCGCGTCCAATGCCGTGTTCGGGTTGTCGGACGAGATGGCGGCAAGGGGCGTTGCGACCCATTCCAGCGGCAATCATGCGCTGTCGCTGAGCTATGCCGCAGGGCGACGGGGGATACCCTGTCATGTCGTCATGCCGCGCACGGCCCCACAGGCCAAAAAGGATGCGGTACGTGGTTATGGCGGGATCATTACCGAATGCGAGCCCTCGACCACGTCGCGCGA
>SKRW01000075.1 GCA_007118295.1 Paracoccaceae bacterium
CCTTACCCAACACGATCACGGCAACACGCGGCGGTACAGATGCCATGTGGCGTGCCCCAGTATCGGCAGGACGACAAACAGGCCCAGAAACAAGGGCAGCATCGCCAGCAGCAGCAGCACGGCAATCAACGCCGCCCATAGGGCCATCACGCCCAGATTCTTCTGAACTGCAGCGAAAGACGTGATCATCGCGGTAATGAAATCGACCTCGCGGTCCAGCAGCAATGGCAACGAGATGACCGTAAGCGCGAACATGACCGCTGCCATGCCGCCCCCAATCGTGCCCCCCACCAAGAGCATCATCAGCCCCGGCCCCGTCAACAGCATGTCACTGGTCGACGAGGTGATGGGCTGCAACCCGAAGAACAGCGCAAAGATCGTGTGCGCGACGAATACCCAGAACATGAAGGCCAACATGATGACCATCGCCATTGACGGCACTTGCCGGTCCTTCTGGGCAAAGACGCAGCCAGCCACCCCGCGCCATGTCAGCGGCGTGCCCTGCTCCATCCGGCGGCTGACCTCATACAGGCCGGTTGCGGCAAAGGGGGCAAGCAAGGGAAAGCCCACGGCAACCGGGATGAACCACCAACTTTGCCCGGATGCCAGGAACACGGCATACAGCACCATCCCGCCCAGCACATAGACCAGCGAAAAGGCCAGCCCGAACAGGGGCGCGCGCCGAAAATCAGCCAGACCTGCGACAAGAATTTCGCGAATATCGTCTGTCGTTATGCGCTGCGGCTCCGGGATGACCGATGGCGGCAACGCTGTGGGCGATGTGTTGATCTCTTCTGACATTGTGTCCTCCGTTCCCGCGACAGAGGATACGACCGTATACAAAGCCGACGCAAGACAAATAGACGCGCCCGGACTGACAGGGCGCGTCCTTTCGATCTCGGCGTCAGGATCAGGCCGGGATGGCCTTGCGATACAGATGCCAGGTCGCGTGCCCCAGAACCGGCAGCACGATCAGCAGACCCAGAAACGCGGGCACCATCGCTGCGGCCATCAGCCCTGCGATCACCCCGGCCCATGTCAGCATTACCTTGGGGTTGACGCGCACAGTCTCGACGCTGGTGATCATCGCGGTCACGAAATCCACCTCGCGGTCCAGCAGCATCGGCAGGCTGATGACCGTGACCGAAAACAGGAACAGCGCAATAATGGCGCCGACAAGGCTACCCAACAGCAGCATCGAGACACCACCCGCCGACCATAGCAGCGCAATGCTCTCAAACCCGATCCCGCTGCGCGCCATGAACAGCGCAAAGATACCGCGTGCAAGGATGATCCAGAAACCAAAGACAATCAGCACCATGACCGCCATCAGCGCCAGCTGCCCGTCGCCCTTGCCTTTCAGCGCGCTCAGGACCGGTGCCCATGTCAGCGGCTCGCCCGCTTCGCGGCGGCGGCTGACCTCGTACAGGCCCACGGCGGCAAAGGGCGCGAATAGCGGGAAACCGGCGGCGATGGGTATGAACCAGACTGGCTGCCCCGCCGCCCCCAGCCCGAACCACAGCCCCAGCCCGCCCAGCACATAGACCAGCGCAAAGAACAGCCCGAACGCCGGGGCAGCCTTGAAATCGGCCAGCCCGCTGTTCAGCGCATGTTTCAGGTCCTCATTGGATAACTGGCGCGGGTTGGCCGCAGGTGGCGTGCCCGCCAAGAGTGTGTCATCTGCCATTATACTTACTCCTCCTCTGCAAACTGGAGAAAGAATAGGGATATGGCCCCGAGTCGTGCAAGCGCGAGATGGCCCCGGACGCCCTGAAAAACAGGGTGACGCCTGACCTTTTCGCGCCCTGCCCGCGGGTTAATCGGTTGCTGTTGCCTCGGCCCGTGACTTGCCCGAGACATCCATCGCCAGTGTGGCCGCCATGAACCCGTCCAGCGCCCCGTCCAGCACCCCCTGACTATCCGATGTCTCGAACCCGGTGCGCAGGTCTTTCACCATCTGGTAGGGATGCAACACATAAGACCGGATCTGGTTGCCCCAGCCTGCATCACCCTTGGCGTCATGCGCGGCCTCGATGGCCTCGGTCCGCTTGCGTAACTCCATCTCGTACAAGCGCGATTTCAGCGCCTTCATCGCGATATCGCGGTTCTGATGCTGGGATTTCTGGCTTGAGGTCACGACAATCCCGGTCGGGACGTGGGTGATCCGCACGGCCGAGTCGGTCGTGTTGACGTGCTGCCCGCCTGCGCCCGAAGAGCGGTAGGTGTCGATGCGGATATCCGAGGGGTTGATCTCGATTTCGATATTGTCGTCCACCACGGGGTAGACCCAGACTGATGAAAACGACGTATGCCTGCGCGCGGAACTGTCATAGGGGGAAATGCGCACCAGCCGGTGCACCCCCGATTCCGACTTCAGCCAGCCATAGGCGTTGTGTCCCGTGATCTTGTAAGAGACCGACCGGATGCCTGCCTCTTCGCCCGCGCTCTCACTCATCATCTCGACCGTGTAGCCCTTCTTCTCGGCCCAGCGCACATACATGCGCGCCAGCATCGCGGCCCAGTCGCAACTTTCTGTACCACCCGCACCGGCATTGATTTCGAGGAAGGTGTCATTGGCATCGGCCTCGCCGTTCAACAGCGCTTCGAGTTCCTTCGCGGCAGCGCGCTTGGCCAGCGCCTGCAATTCGGCCTCGGCTTCGGCCACCACCTCGGCGTCGCCCTCGGCCTCGCCCAATTCGATCAGGCCGGTATGGTCTTCCAGCTCTTGTGCGATGGAGCGGTGGGTTTCCAGCGCATCCGAAAGCATCCGCCGGTCGCGCATCAGCGCCTGCGCGCGCGCCGGGTCATTCCACAGGTCAGGGTTTTCCGACATGGCGTCGAATTCTTCCAGCCGGTGGGGGGCTGTTTCGATATCCATGCGCTGACCCAGCAGGGCCAGTGATTTGCGGATCGCCTCAATCGCGTTGAGCGTCTCGGAACGCATATGTCTCACCGTGTTCTGAAGTGCTGTATTGCGCCATGTCCATAGCGCGCAGGGCAAGGCGGGGCAAGCACAGGGGTTGTCAGTAAAGCCCGCCAGTCGAGACCGTGCCAAGGCTTGCAGGCGCGCTCGATTGCGACCCGCGCCCGGCATCATCGCGCTGCAAGGCCTCGTAGCTTTCGCCCGGCGTATGCAGCGGCAGGTCACCACCCAGAGCAAACCCGCCATCAATGACCGCAGCCAGCCCGAAGATCGGCTCTTCGCCTTCGCGGAAGAACTCGGCCACAACATTGGCCCCGGTCGCATTGTCAGGCAGGCGCGCGCCGGTGTTGCGGTCGATATTCAGGAAATACCCGCCTTCGGGCACACGGAACCGGCCGCCACCGTATTTCTTGACGGCTTCGAGCATGAACTCGTTGAACACGGGGCCGCACATGGTGCCGCCCCCTGCCCCACGCCCCAGCGGGCGCGGCTGGTCATAGCCGATATAGCAGCCTGCCACGATGTTGGAAGTGTAGCCCACGAACCAGACATCCCGCGCCTCGTTGGTTGTGCCGGTCTTGCCTGCTGTCGGCACGGGCAGGTTGACCGTGCGCGCAGCGGTGCCACGCTCGACCACGCCCTGCATCATCGAGGTTAGCTGGTAGGCGGTGACCGCATCCATCACCCGCGCGCGGCGGTGCGTGATCCACGGGCTGCGCCCCTGTGCCAGCGTGCGCTCGTCACAATCGACGCAATTGCGCTGATCGTGGCGATAGATAGTCTCGCCCCAGCGGTCCTGCACCCGGTCCACCAATGTGGGCTCTACCCTTTCGCCGCCATTGGCGAACATCGCGTAGGCGGCAACCATGCGAAACAGCGTCGTTTCCTGCGACCCGAGCGCGGCGGCGAGGAATTGCTGTGCCCGGTCATATACGCCGAACCGCTCGGAATAGCCGCCCACGACTTCCATCCCGATTTCCTGCGCCAGTCGTACGGTCATCAGGTTGCGCGACAACTCGATGCCACGACGCACAGGTGTCGGTCCGTAAAACTGGTTGGACGCATTGGTGGGCCGCCAGATACCTTGCGGGGTGTTCACCTCGATGGGGGCATCCACCACAATGGTTGCAGGTGTGAACCCTGAATCGAGGGCCGCCGCATACACAAAGGGCTTGTAGGCCGAACCGGGCTGACGCTGCGCCTGCGTGGCGCGGTTGAACACCGAATGCTGGTAGGAAAAGCCCCCCTGCATGGAAATAACGCGGCCTGTATTGACATCCATGGCCATGAACCCGCCCTGAACCTGCGGAATCTGGCGCAGCGACCAGCGCACGAAGCTACCGTCACTTTCCGAAGTCACCTTGCGGACATAGACCACATCGCCCACATTCAGATTGTCCGAGAGCGAGCCGCGCGCCCAGTTGATATCAGGCCGGTCCACGACATGCGGCGCGTTCTCGTCCGGGTCCACCGCCTCGATGCCCAGCCGCGCGCGATCCGCGCTGACCTCCAGCACCACGGCAGGGTACCAGCGATTGCCAAGGGTCACGTCGCGCGCCAGTTCCAGACCAGCAAGGGCTGCGCGCCAGTCCTCTTCATTGGCCAGCAGGCTTTCATCGATAGTCTCGCCCGTGGTGCGCAAGCGTCCGAGGCCACGGTCATAGCTTTCAAGCGCGCGTTGCAGCGCATGGGCCGCATGGACCTGCATTTCGGGGTCGATGGTGGCACGGATACTCAGGCCACCGGCAAAGAACTCATCCTCGCCAAAGCTGCCGGACAGTTGGCGGCGCACTTCATCGGTGAAATAGTCGCGCGCGGGCATGTTGGAGCGCGGGCTGGGGAAATCGCCCGATTGAACGGTCAGCAGCGGCTGTGCGCGCGCTGTGTCATGCCCGGCACGGGTGATGAACCCATTGCGCAGCATTTCGCCCAATACATAATTGCGTCGTGCCACCACCCGGTCATAGTTGCGGACAGGATGGTAGCTGGAGGGTGCCTGCGGCAAGGCCGCAAGGAACGCCATCTCGTGCAGGTCCAGATCGTCCAGCGTCTTGTTGAAATAGGTCTGCGCCGCGGCTGTCACACCATAGGAATTCTGCCCCAGAAAAATCTCGTTCAGATACAGTTCCAGAATCTGGTCCTTGGTCAGTGTGCCTTCGACGCGGCTGGCGAGGATCAATTCCTTAATCTTGCGCTCACCCGTGCGGTCGCCTGACAAAAGAAAGTTCTTCATCACCTGTTGCGTGATCGTGGACGCCCCACGCACATTTTCGCCCCGCGAGGCGACCGCCTCATACCCGGCCACGGCGATTGCGCGCGCGTCAAACCCGGTATGGAGGTAGAAGTTCCGGTCCTCGGCCGCGATAAAGGCGTTTTTCACCTGCTCTGGAATGTCATCGATTGGCGTGAACAGACGCCGCTCCAGCGCGAATTCATCGATCAGCCGCCCCTCACCCGAGTAGATGCGGCTGATAGTGGGCGGCGCGTAGCTGGCAAGCTGTTCATGGCTGGGCAGGTCCTGGCTGTAATACCAGAACACACCGCCAACGGCCACGACTGCAAAGAACAGCCCCGTGATGGCGAAACTGAACAAGCCGCCAAAGAAGGAAAGAATCGCACGTAACACAGGGGCCTCTCGGACTGGGAGTTGTGAACTGTATACGCCTTTGTCCGAGTCAGGTCAAAACAGTCGCATATCACCATTTGTTTTACGCGGCGTCGCCGTCAGCGCGCGCCACGTCAAGCCAACATGGCTGGTGCGGCGCATGCATCACCGGATCACTGCCTGCGCAGACTCTGTACCGCCTGATCCTGTTCCTGCCAGACCTCCAGCGCATCGGCCAGAGCTTCGGCCATCTGCGCGTGCCAGTCCGGATCGCGCAACCGCTCCAGATCGCGCGGGTTCGACATGAACCCCAATTCGATCAGCACCGAAGGCATGTCCACGGCGCGCAGCACCGTAAAGGTGCCCGACTGCACAGGACGCCGATGCAACCGCAATCCCGCCTCGCCCACGCCTGTAATCAACGCCTCTGCCAACGCCCGGGCGCGCGGTGCCGTATCCTGCCACGCGACCGCCATCAGCACGCGCGCGATCTCATCCGTGTTGCCAGCCAGATCAACCCCTGCCAGCATATCGGCGCGGTCATGCCGTTCCGCCAGATAGGCAGCAGAATCGTCACTGGCCTCATCCCCCAGCAAATAGACAACTGTGCCGCTGGCCATGCCTTCAGGCAAAGCGTCAGCATGCAGCGACAGCAACAGATCGGCCCCAGCCGCCCGCGCGGCCCGGATACGCCCGTCCAGCGACACAAACACATCGTCATCGCGGGTCATGGCCACCTCGAACAGACCACGCCGCAACAGCACCTCGCGCAGGATGCGCGCGAATTGCAGCACCAGATCGGACTCGCGCACGCCGTCGCGCTCGGCGCCGGGGTCAATCCCGCCATGGCCGGGGTCGAGCATCACCACAGGCTTGCGTGGGGCGGCAACGGGGGGCGCTGCGGCTTCAGGGTGCAAAAGCGCGGTGCCGGTCTGGGCGGTGAACAGCGCCTCGGACTGGGCGCGCATCTCGAAGTCTTCCAGCGTGGTGCGGTTCAGGCGCAGGACAATCCGCGCGGAGCCTGTCACGGGGTCGATCTTCTGCTCTGTCGCCTCGGGCAGATACGGAGCGGTCAGATCCAGCACCAGTCGCGCCCAGCCATCGGGAAGATGCCCCAGTCGCTGCGCCCCGACACCCGTGCCCGTGGTGTCAATCTCGGTCACGCCCCAGTCCACGGTGTTGATATCGACCACCAGACGCGGTGGGGCGGCCAGCACGCGCAGGCGAAAGGGCGCAGGCTGGCTGAGGGCCAGATCGACGGCAAGCCCGGACCGAGTCGCTGCGATCAGACTGTCCTCTGCGATCAGGCGCGCCTGCGCGCCCGCGCGCGACTGCGCCGACGCCCCGGCACTCGCGACAAGCAGCGCAAGCACAGCGCATGTAACGCGGACCCAAGTTGAAAGCTGCACGATCTGGCCTGTTGTTCTGATACTCTTTGCGTGTAACTATACACTCCTTGCCCCCTGCGCGAAACCGCTCGCAGCCCGCGGGCCACATGCTTTTACGCTCACAATGCTGACAGTCCTGATCTGCCGCAGGGGAAAGCGGCGTCGAAAGGGTTGATTCTACCGCGCGCGCGCGGTTTAAGAAACGCGCACCAGCCGCGCTTTGGCCTTGGCACGACATTATGGAACAGGAGCCCATTGATGACCCTTCCGCTGACGGATTCCGCACTGATAGGAACCTGCCTTGCTGTCTCGGCACTTGGCCTTGTCATACTGACCAGTTCTGGCGGCAATGGCAGTGCGGGCACTGACGAACCGGCAATTTCCGAGGCCGCGCCCAACGCAACCGAGGATGCCCTCGCCCAGCTTGGTGTGACCACCGCAGCCCCCGCTGCCGATCTTGACCCGGAATTTGGCGATCAGGTCCGCGCCTACCTGCTGCAAAACCCCGAGGTCATCTTCGAGGCTGTCGCCGTTTATGAACAACGCAACATGGAAGCACAGGCCGAAATGGGCCGCGCGATGCTCGAAGCCAATTTCGATGCGCTGTTCGATGACGGGTATTCATGGGCCGGTGGCAATCTCGAAGGCGACATCACGCTGGTCGAATTCGTGGATTATCGCTGTGGCTTTTGCAAACGCGCCTATGACGAGGTCACCGAATTTCTGGCCGCAGACGGCAACACGCGCCTGATCATCAAGGAATTCCCGATCCTCGGCCCCGAATCCGAGCTTGCCTCACGTTTTGCCATCGCCGTGCTGCGCGAAGCAGGCGACGATGCCTATGAACAGGTGCACAGTGCGCTGCTGGGCCATGATGGTCCGGTCACACCCGAGTATCTGGACGGGCTGGCCACGGAACTCGGACTGGATTTCGACACGGTGATCGACGCCATGGAAAGCGACGAGACAACCGAAGTCATCGCTCAGAACCGCGCGCTGGCCCAGCGCCTGCAGATCACCGGAACTCCGACCTTCGTGATGGAAGGTGAGATGATCCGCGGCTTTGTCGAAGCGGATGTGCTGATCGAAACCGCCGAAGCTCTGCGCGACTGACGCCACACCTTGTCACGACGACACGCCCCGTTGCGCAACCGCACAGCGGGGCTTTTTTGCGCTACGCTGCATCGGGCAGGTCGATCCCGGTATCTGGCTGCGCGAAACGCCCTTGTAGGGTGGGTCATTGACCCACCACAAACGCCAGACACAGGGCACCCGACACCGGGCGTAGGGCATAGGGCATAGGGCATAGGGCATAGGGCAACACTGCGCCAGATCACGCATAAAGCGCCTCGATCTGGCCAGAATAGGATTTATAGATCGCAGCGCGGCGCACCTTCATCGTGGCCGTCACCTCGCCATCGTCATGGTCCAGTTCCTTGGTCAGCAGATGAATTTTCTTCACCTGCTCCACCCGCGCCAGATCCGCGTTGTGCTTTTCGACCTCGCTTTCGATCAACTCCCGCACCCGCGGATGTTCGGCCAGCGAGCGAAAGGTCGTGTAGGAAATTCCCTGCCCTTCGGCCCAGAGCCGCACGGTTTCCGGGTCAATCTGGATCAGCGCCGTCACGAAGGGCCGCTGATCCGCCACGACAATTGCTTCCTTGATATAGGGCGAGGCCTTGATCGTGTTCTCGATCAGCGAAGGCGCCAAGTTCTTTCCCGCCGCATTGATTATGATGTCCTTCTTGCGATCAATGATGCTGATCGAGCCGTCGGCCATCATCTCAGCCACATCGCCCGTGTGCAGCCAGCCGTCGCGCAGGGCATCGGCGGTTGCTTCGGGGTTGCGATAGTAGCCGGTAAAGATAATGCCGCCGCGCACCAGCAATTCGCCATCCGGGGCAATCTGCACCTCGACCCCCGGCAGCGGGACACCAACCCGCCCCGCGCTCGCTGAGAACGGGGGCTGCAAACTCGCCGCCCCGGTGGTCTCGGACATCCCCCATGCCTCGCGGATATCGACCCCGATCCCGCGCATGAAGCCCAGCAGGTCCGGCGTGATCGGTGCGGCCGCCGAAATGGCGAACCGACAGCGCGCAAGCCCCAGATAGGCGCGGATATGGCGGTAAACCAGCAGGTCCCAGAACACATGCTCCAACCGCTGCGCCGCACCCCAGCGATGGCGCGGCACAGCGCCACGCGCCATTGCGCTTTTCAGTGCAGCCCCCGCAAGCACCCTCCGTACCCGCCCCGATGTCTGCGTCTGGACCATCACGGCGGCCTGCATCTTTTCCCAGATACGTGGCACGCCAAAGAAAATCTCGGGGGCCACATCGCGCAGGTCCAGCGTCACCGTGCGCAGGCTCTCGCCAAAATTCATCACCCGCCGCCCGGCAATGGCATTGATCACCGTGATGTTCTGCTCGGCGATATGGCACAGCGGCAGGTAGCTGAGAATATTCGTCCCCGGCGGATAGTCAGCGAACATGCCCTTTGCGATATCGACTGCAACCGACAGATTGCCATGACTGATCTGCGCCGCCTTGGGCAAGCCGGTCGAACCCGAGGTGAACACCATCATCGCCGTGTCATCGGCCCCGACACGCGCCTTGCGCGCAGCAATCTCGGCCCGATGCCGCTCCAATGCAACGCGCCCCAGCGCGATCAGCGCGTCAAAGCTCATCAACCCCAGCGCCGTCTCGCCCTGCGTGCCCTTGGGTTCAAAAATGATCAACTGGCGCAGCGCAGGCAATTGCCCCTCCAGCGCACTGATCTTGTCAAGCTGCTCCTGATCCTCGATGAACAGCACCGTCACATCCGAAGCCGTCACCAGATGCCGGATCTCTGCAGCGGGCGAGGTCGGATACATACCAACTGTCACGCCCCCCGCCGCCCAGATGCCAAACTCTGCCTGCACCCATTCGCGACGGTTCTCGGACAGCACGCCCGCATGCCCGCCATGGGCAAACCCCAACTCCATCAACCCTGCCGCCACGGCATCGGCAATCCCGGCGATGTCGGCCCAGGTCTGCTCCTGCCAGATCCCATGGCGTTTCTGACGCATGGCCACCACTGCGCGCTGCGCGCGCGCATGCCCGTCAATCAGCGCCGTGACTGGCTGGAACCCGCTCAACTCAACCACCTCTTGCGCCGCTTGTAATGCTTGACCGCCCGGAATGACCCGCCAGCACCCCCCATTCCCAGATAGAAGTCGCGGATATCCGGATCTTCGCGCAACACGGCCACCGCGCCCTCCATGACGATCTGGCCATGCTCCATCACATAGGCCCGGTCCGCCACCGAAAACGCCACGGCCGCATTCTGTTCGACCAAGAGGATCGTCACGCCCTCTTCCGCATTCAGCCGCCGGATCGCATCGAAAATCTCCGTCACCACCTTGGGGGCCAGCCCCAGCGAGGGCTCGTCCATCAGGATCATGCGCGGGCGCGCCACCATCGCGCGGCCAAAAGCCAGCATCTGCTGCTCGCCCCCGGACAGATATCCCGCCACTTGCCGCCGCCGCTCGGCAAGGCGCGGAAAAAAGGCATAGACCTTGTCATAATCCGGCGCGATCCCGCGCCCCTGCAGCGCATAAGAGGCCGCAATCAGGTTCTCCTCGACGCTCATTTCGGTAAAGATTCGCCGCCCCTCACGCACATGAAACAGCCCCGCGCGCACCAGCGCATCCGGCGCCATCCCGCGCGTATCCTGCCCGTCAAAACGGATGCGCCCGGCCTCCAGCGCACCAAATTCCAGCGCCAGCAGGTTTGATGCGGCCTTCAATGTCGTGGTCTTGCCTGCCCCGTTCGTGCCCAGCAGCGCCACGATCTTGCCGTCGGGCACAGTCAGGGACAACCCGCGCAACGCCTGCACGGAATGATGATAGCTCACCTCGATATTTTCGATCTCGAGCATCTCAGCCCTTCATCTTGCCCATAAATACTCAATTCCAACGCTCGCAATCCGCACATCGCTGGAACCAGCGCACAGACCCGCGCCGTGCTCTGGTCCGGATCACCTGCCCTTGCCACCTCCCGAACGGGGCGGGCGCAGCCCGCCCCGCCCCCGAGCGGCAGAAAAACTACACGGTGAACCAGTCCGACGTCGGCGTGAACAGGCGCGTTTCTGCGGAATACTGATAGACCCGCCCGGTCCCGATCTTGTTGGCCTCCATCGTCACCGGCACGCCAAAAAAGCCGCCCGTATCCCAGTCGCGCAACTCTGACAGCGCCTCGGCGGCATTGTCGGCGCTCAGTTCCAGCCCCTTGTCGGCCACCTTGCGCAGGGCTTCCACCCCGATGGTCAGTGACAACAGCGCCTGCAAGCCCCAGGTCGGCATGTAGTTTTCCAGCGGCGTGCCTGCGAAGGCTGTCTTCTGGAAGGTCGCATAGCGTTCATAAACCGGGCCGCGCTCGGGGTCGTAGAAATACTTGTAGGGCATCACCCCGGCATAACCGTCCAGGATCGGCCCCGCCTCGGCGGTTACCCGGTCGGCAATCGCATTCTCCATCCCCCAGAATGTGCCCATGAACCGCGTGGGCAACCCGAATTGCCGCGCGCCACCGATCAGTTGCGGCCAGACCCCGGTAACATAGCCTTGCAGGATGCAGAACTCGGCCCCCGATTGCGCAAGCTGCGTGACATGGGTCGGAATGTCGGCCCCCTGTTCGCGCGTGGCCTCTTCCAGCACCACGCGCAGGCCCAGTTCTTCGGCGCGCGCACGCCCATGGGCGATCGGGTCGCGGCCGAATTCGGTGTTTGAAAAGATGAAGGCCACTGTGCTGCCGCCTTCATCGGCGATCTGTTGCAGCAGAATGTCGAACTGGTCCTCGTAGCTTGGCCCTGGCAGATACTGATAGGGGTTATTCGCCGGATCAGACAATTCCGACGCAAACGAGGTTGATCCCATCAGCCGGGCATTCTCGCCGCGCAATTCGGGCGCGACCAGTTTCATGAACCCGGTTGAGTCACCGAAATACATGATCAGGTTCGGCTCGGTCGCCAGCGCGCGCTGATAATTGGCCAGCGCATTGGCGGGCACATAGCCCGAATCCTCGGCCGTGACGCGGATCGGCACGCCACCGATGCCGCCATCCTCGTTCACCAGTGCCTCGAACATGCGCAACGCAGGGGCGACCATCTGGCCTGCGGTTGCGAAGGGCCCGGTCAGTGGCAGCGACGAGGCGATGACATATTCGCTGGGCTGTGCGCGCAGCAACGCGGGGGCCCCAAGGGTAGCCGTGGCAGCAGCGCTGCCGGCCAGAAAGTGACGACGGTTCAGGCGCATGATTTCTCCTCCCTCATGCAATCAGCCCCTTGCAAAGGGCCAGCGGTTCAGCGCGCGTAGCGCACGGTCGATAATCTGGTTGATGCCGAAAGGCTCGAACAGCAGGAACCCCACGATCAGTGCGCCAAACGCGATCTCCTGTATTGGCGCGCGGATCATGGCCAGTTCCGCCCCACCCCCTGCCAGCGCGCCGAAGACGACCTTGATCACCTCGGGCACCATCACGATGATGATCACGCCATAGACGGCCCCCATCGTGCGCCCCATGCCGCCCACGATGATCGCGGCGACCAGCATCAGCGACAGGTGCAGATCGAATTGTTCGGGCAGGATACGGGCATAGAAATAGGCAAACAGCGCCCCCGCCAGCCCGCAATAGGCCGCCGAGATGGCAAAGCTCATCAGCTTGTAGCGATAAAGCGAGATGCCAAGGATCTCTGCGGAATAATCGCGGTCGCGGATCGCGATGAACGCCCGGCCCACCCGCGTGCGAAACAGGTTCTGCGCGGCCAGCAGTGCGAGCACGGCCAGCACGGCGATCAGCCAGAACAATTCGCGCCGCGTTGAAAGTTCCCAGCCCAGCAGGTTGGCGGTGGGCGTGTTGATCCCGTTCATGCCGCCTGTCCATGGGGCGAAAAGCTGCTCTTCGATCAGGAAGATCACGATGAAATTCGCACTCAGCGTGGCCACGGCCAGATACAGCCCCTTCACCCGCAGCGAGGGCAGGCCGACGATGATCCCGGCCAGCGCCGAGACAACGACGGCAAAGGGAATCGCCACCAGCGTGAGCAGGCTCTCGGGGATCACGCCGCCTGCCGCGTTATGGAAGATCACGGTCGCATAAGCCCCGATGGCGACAAAGGCCGCATGGCCAAGGCTCATCAGCCCAGTATAGCCGATCACCACATTCACGCCTGTCACCGCGATCAGCATGATGCCCATCTGGCAGGCGATCAGCACGATGTAATTGTTGCCAAACAGCGGAATCGCCGCCAGCCCCGCGATGGCGGCCAGCACAAAGCCGCGCTTCCAGCGGTTGTTGAGAACCTGCTCGTCGGCGCGGTAGCTGGTCTTGAGGTTGCCGGTGATCATATTCGCTCGATCTCCTTCGAGCCCAGCAAGCCGTGCGGCCGGATTAGGATCACGATCAGGACCGCGACATAAGGCACGATCCCTGCCCATTCACCGCCCAGCTTCCACTGTGTCAGTGCTTCCAGCACGCCGACGGCCATGGCGGCGATGAACACCCCCAGATAGCTGTCCAGTCCCCCCATCAGCACAATCGCCAACACCGAAAATCCGAACAACCCCAACGCGGGCGAGATGCCGTTGCGGGTGGCAAGGATCGCCCCTGCAATCGCGCCCGTGGTCGAAGCCAGCACCCACGCGCGCGAAAAGACCGTCGGCACCGAGATACCCATGGAATAGGCTGTGGACTGGTCTTCGGCGGTGGCGCGGATGGCCACGCCCGATTTCGTGTAGCGCACCATCGCAACGATCCCCAGAAAGATCAGAAGCGCTATCGCCATATTCGCCAGATCCGCCCCGAACAGGAAAATATTGGCACCGAACATCTCGAACCGGATCGGGGTGTTGGGGGCAAGGGCAGGCACGAATTCTGCATCCGAAGTCCAGATCAGTTGCGCCGCCCCCGACAGGATAGAGATCAGCCCCACTGTCAGCATGATCATGGCAAAGACTGACTGCCCCATCAGCGGGCGCATCAGCGCGCGCTCGATCAGCAGGCCCAGCAGCGCATTGCACACCAGCGCCCCCGCCAGCCCCAACAGGATGCGCGGCAGATTGGCCATCCAGTCCAGCACCGCCGCCATCGGCGAGAACATCGGCAGGTCCGCGCGCATCGCCAGCATCCATTCGGGCCGCCAGCTTTGCAGCCATTCGGGTGCAAACGGCATCTGCGGCACCAGCACGGCAAATGTGAAATAGAAATACGCGCCGAACATGATAAGATAGCCATGGGCGAAATTCACAACGCGCGTTGCCTTGAACACCGACACCAGCCCGACCGCGATCAGGGCATAGATCGCCCCGCTCATCAGCCCGTTGATGGTGAATTGCAGGAACTGTCCCATCAGGCCGCTGCCCCCAGATAAGCCTCTATCACCGCATCATTGCGGCGCACCTCTTCGGGCGGGCCGCTGGCAATCTGCTCGCCGAAATTCAGCACCACGACATGCGCGCAGATATCCATCACCAGATGCATGTCATGCTCGACCAGCAAGATGGTGGTGCCGAATTCTTCCTGCACATCCAGAATGAAGCGCGCCATATCCTCGGTTTCTTCGCGGTTCATGCCTGCAACCGGTTCATCCAGCATCAGCAGGCGCGGCTGCATGGCCAGCGCGCGGCCCAACTCCACCCGTTTCTGCAACCCGTAGGGTAGTGCCGTGATGGGGGCCTTGCGGATATGGTCGATTTCCAGAAACTCGATCACCCGCGCTTCCAGATCGGCGCGCAGCGCGAGTTCCTCGGACTGTGCCGCACCGAAATAGCGCAGCGCACCAAACACACCGGTATTCAGTCGCGTGTGGGCCCCCAGCTTGATGTTATCCAGAACCGACATGCCACGAAACAGGGCGATATTCTGGAAAGTCCGCGCGATACCCAGCGCTGCGCGCTTGTCGGGGCGCAGTGACGTGATGTCCTGCCCGTCAAAGATCACCTTGCCCCGGTCCGGACGGTAGAACCCCGAAATGGCATTGAACAGCGACGTCTTGCCTGCACCATTCGGCCCGATAATGGCCGTGATCTCGCCCGGAGTTGCCGTAAAGCTCACCCCCTGCAACGCCTTGATGCCGCCGAATGACAGCGAAAGGTCCTGGACGCTCAGCACCCGCGCGGAACTCCTTCCCGGAATACGCGCGCGCAAGCCTCCACTCTTGCGCGCCGCATCTTGCTTTCCGGCAGCTTACACCTGCGCCGCCATGGCGCAACAGGCTTGTCGCCTATCTGACGTAAGGGCAGGTCAGAGCGTCGTGTTGGTCGCGCCGCCATCCAGCAGCACATTCTGCCCCACGATGAACCCCGCATGCGCAGAGCACAGGAACGCACAAGCCGCGCCAAATTCCGCGGACGTGCCATAGCGCCCCGCTGGAATGGTCGCTTCGCGGTTTTTGCGCGCCTCGGCCATCGAGATGCCCTGAGCCTTGGACACGCCACCATCCAGCGCCGTCGCGCGGTCCGTGTCATGGATGCCCGGCAACAGGTTGTTGATGATCACACCCTTGCCTGCCACCTGCCGCGAGGTGCCCGCGACATACCCCGTCAGCCCTGCGCGCGCAGAGTTGGACAGGCCCAGCACGGCAACCGGCGACTTGACCGAAACAGACGTGATATTGACCACGCGCCCCCAGCCACGGTCAATCATGCCCGGCACGAGTGCCTTCATCAGCGCGATGGGGGTCAGCATATTGGCATCGAGCGCAGCGATGAAATCGGCGCGGTCCCAGTCGGTCCACATGCCGGGGGGCGGGCCACCGGCATTGGTCACCAGAATATCCACATCACCAGCAACAGCCAGCACGGCGGCGCGCCCCTCTTCAGTGGTGATGTCGGCGGCCACTGTCACCACCTCGACCCCATGCGCGGCACGGATCGCGCTTGCGGTCTCTTCCAGCGCCTCGGCACCGCGTGCATTCATTACCAGATGCACGCCCTCGGCGGCCAATGCCTCGGCACAGCCACGCCCAAGCCCCTTGGACGACGCGCAAACCATTGCACGCTTGCCTGAAATACCCAGATCCATCCCTGATCCTCCTGTTTGAACAGCGCCACAGGTAGCATTGCCGCCTTGAAGGGGAAAGGTCGAACAATGCCCCAAAAGCGGCAACTCCATGTCGCAAATGTCACTTTTTTCGGCGCATGGGGGTCGCAGCCACCACACGAGCATGTTACCGTCCCGTTACACACTTCATCAAATCCGTCCCCGGAACAACAGGAGGGACCATGTATCGGAAAGTCATCTTCCCGGTCGATATGGCGCATATCGAGCGCCTGACCAAGGCACTTCAGACCGCAACTGATCTTGCACGGCATTATCAGGCAGAGCTGTGTTTCGTAGGTGTCACCAGCACCGTGCCCGGCCCTGTCGGGCATACACCTGCGGAATACGAGGCCAGACTGAACCAATTCGCGCAAGAGCACGCGACGAACGGCCTGAAAACCAGCGCCAAAGCCTGCGTCAGCCACGACCCGGCGATTGATACTGACAAGACACTGCTACAGGCAATTCGCGATCTGGGCGGCGATCTGGTCATCATGCAGACGCATGCACCAAATGTGCTGGACTACATCTGGGCGGGCCATGGCGACACGATCGCCGCGCATTCGGAAGCGTCGGTCTTTCTGGTCCGCTGAACCCAGTGCGGTTCAGCCAATCAACCAAACCAATACAAGGGAGCACCCAATGGCAAATCTCGACGACGATGCCCAACCGGAAGAGGCCGGCGAATCCTTGCCAGAACCGGAAGGGGCGTCCGAAGTGATCGAGACCGATTACGAGATCGGACAGGACAACATCACCCCCAAGATCGGCCCGTTCGGGCTGGACATTCACAATCCGGTCTTCGTGGTCTCGGGGCTGGTGGTGGTGGCGTTTGTCATCATCACGCTGGCCTTTCAGGACACGGTCGGCCCCGCACTGGGGGCAATGCGCGGCTATCTGACCTCGACCTTTGACTGGTTCCTGATCATGGCGGGCAACATCTTCGTGCTGGTCTGTCTGGGCATTCTGGTCTCGCCACTTGGCAAGATCCGCATCGGCGGGGCCGAGGCGACCCCCGATTACAGCTACGCGGGATGGTTCGCGATGCTGTTTGCCGCCGGCATGGGCATCGGCCTGATGTTCTTTGGGGTGCTGGAGCCCGCCTATTATTTCGGCACGCCATGGGGCGATCAGCCACTCAGCCGCGATATCGGCATCGTGGACGGGGCGCTGATGGACCCGGCAACAGTCGAGGCCGCGCGCCTGACCGCCATGGCCGCGACGATCTACCATTGGGGTCTGCATCCATGGGCGATCTATGCGGTGGTCGCACTGTCGCTGGCGCTGTTTGCCTATAACAAGGGCCTGCCGCTAACCGTGCGCTCGATCTTCTATCCGATCTTTGGCGAGAAAATCTGGGGCTGGCGCGGCCATGTCATCGACATCATGGCCGTGTTTGCCACGCTGTTCGGGCTGGCCACATCGCTGGGCTTTGGTGCACAGCAGGCCAGTGCCGGGATCGGCTATGTCTTCGGCATCGAGGGGATCAATGACACGGTCACATTCTCGGTCGTGCTGATTGCGATCATCACCGGGTTGGCACTGATTTCGGTGCTGCGGGGCCTTGATGGCGGCGTCAAGGTGCTGTCCGAGATCAACATGGTGCTGGCCATCATCCTGATGGTCTTTGTCATCCTGGTCGGTCCGACCATGACACTGGTATCGCAGTTCTTTGGAAATATGGGGGCGTATTTTTCCGAGATCTTCGCTTTGTCGAACCCGGTGGGGCGCGACGATGACGGATACCGTCAGGGATGGACGGCCTTCTACTGGGCCTGGTGGATAAGCTGGTCGCCCTTCGTGGGCATGTTCATCGCCCGCGTCAGCCGGGGGCGCAGCGTGCGCGAGTTCATTACCTGCGTGCTGCTGATCCCGACAATCGTCTCGGCCATCTGGATGACAGCCTTTGGCGGCACCGCGATTGACCAGTTGATCAATCAGGTCACCGACAGCGCCGTCTATGGTTTCGTGATCGAAACCTATGTGCCGGAACTGTCGCTGTTCGGCATGTTGTCGGAACTGCCCTTTGCGGCCATCACCTCGGTGATCGGGATCGTGCTGGTGATCGTGTTCTTTGTCACCTCGTCCGATTCCGGGTCGCTGGTGATCGACACGATCACGGCGGGCGGCAAGATCAATGCGCCTGTCAGCCAGCGCGTCTTCTGGGTGATCTTTGAAGGGCTGGTCGCGGCGACGCTGCTGCTCGGCGGGGGGCTGGTCGCATTGCAGGCGGCCTCGGTCTCGACCGGGTTGCCCTTTGCAATCGTCCTGCTGCTGGCCTGCTACGCGTTGATCAAGGGCCTCATGAGCGAGCCACGCTGATCTGCACAAACCCGATGAAAAGGCGCCCCTCGCGGGCGCCTTTTTCACATCCTGAAAGCTGACGTCAGGTCGGACTTGCGCGACGCGGAAATCAGGACAAAACTGAACTTCTCTGGGAGGAGTAATCATGCGTAAAACGACCCTTGCAGCCGCGCTGCTGTCCCTTTTCACCATGCCCGCACTGGCTGATCCGGCCCATGGGATCTGGAAAACGAAACCCGATGACAATGGCAATTTTGGCCATGTCCGGATGCAGACCTGTTCGAACGGCAAAATCTGCGGTGGCCTGATCGCGGCCTTTGACGGCAGTGGCCAGCAGATGGAGTCGCCCAATATCGGGCGCGCGATCGTCTGGGACATGGAGCCGCAAAGCGGCGGCGAGTACCGCAATGGCAAGGTCTGGGCACCCGACCGTGACCGCACCTATAATTCGCGGATGGAATTGCGCGGCAATACGCTTGGCGTTTCGGGCTGCGTTCTGGGCATCTGTCGCGAACAGGAATGGACACGCCTGCAATAGGGTGCGGCACTGCCCGGTGCCATATCTGACTTCGGACCGATGACAGGGCACAGCTTTGCACTATACTGCCCCTTGATGATAACGGGCACAGGACAGGGCAGTGGCGTATTTCTATGACTGCGAGGTGTTCCGGGCCGAAGACTTCTGCGTGACCTGGGGCATCAACGAGGGCGACGGACTGGCCCTGCCCGCCTCGTGTTGCTCGGGCGACATCTACACGCTGCGCACAGGCGCGCCCCCCCTGATGCTGCGCCTGTCCATTGACGCGATCATCACCATGGCCTCGGATACGGGTATTGTTCCCGACGAGAGCGTGGTCACTGTGCACGGCACCTTGCGGCTGATGTCGGTGGATGGCGACCTGCTGGCGGCGATGGTGCTGGAGGCGGCAGAGCACCTGTTCCTGCTACCACTTAGCCCGATGCGCCCGGCAACCGGGTATGCGCTGATCGGCATTGACGAAGAAGCCGCCGCATTGCGCATGTCCGAGCTTGTGCAGGGGTGTTTCGGCCCCGGCACCCGGATCACGATGGGGGATGGCAGCCTCTGCCCGGTCGAGGGGCTGGAGATCGGCATGGTTGTGCGCACACGCGATCATGGCCCCCAGCCCCTGCGTTGGATCGGCAAGGTCACGACCCGCGCGCATGGTCCCTTTGCGCCGGTGACCATTCCACCGGGGCTGCTGGGCAATCTCGGGTCGCTGACACTGGGGCCATTGCAGCGCATCTTTCTGTATCAGCGCAACGAAGAACGGCTTGGCAGCCGGGCCGAGGTTCTGGTGCAGACGCAGTTTCTGGTCGACGGCGTGCGCGTGCTGCAGCGCGAGGGCGGCTTTGCCACACATTACAGCCTCGCCTTTGACCAGCACCAGATCATCTATGCCGAAGGCATTCCGGTCGAAAGTCTGCTGGTGTCGCGCGCCACTGTCGCCCGCCTGCCCGACAGGCTGGCGCAGGACCTGTCGACGCGGTTTCCCCATCTGAACCAGCGCGCCCATTTCGCGCAGGATCTGTCTGCGGACCTTGTGACCAAGGGGGTACGCGACACGCTCTTGCGCCAGAAAGAAAAGTGACGCGCGCGCTCTGATCTGCTAAGTCGATGCAATGCGCACCCGCGCACCCCCGAGGCCCTGCTGTGTTCAACCCGATGACCATCCTGGCAGCAACTGACCTGACCCGACGCTCTGGTGCCGTGGTGGGGCGCGCGGCGCAGCTTGCGCAGGCACATGGCGCAAGGCTGGTCCTTGTGCATGTGGTGGAACCCCGGACCCGGACAGTCGCGCGATTTCGGTTACTCAAGGCGTCGGACCCGCTTTGCGATGCACAAACCGAACTCGAACGGATGCGCACTGCCTATCCCGACCTTGACATCACCTGCCGTGTCGCCACTGGCTCGCCCGCGAAAGTGATCCCCGATCTGGCCGAACTGGAAGGCGCGGACCTGATCGTGCTGGGCCTGCACCTGCCCCGGCGGGTGCTGGAAACAGTGCGGCTGACAAATCTGGAACGCATCGCGCAGGCGGCACGCTGCCCCGTCCTGATCGCGCATACCAATGATGCTGCCCCCTACCGCAAGATACTGGGCGCAGTCACCTTTGCACCCGCTTCGGCAGAAGCACTGCGCGTGGCCTCTCGCCTCGCGCCCGAGGCCGACCTGTTCTCAATCCATGCGCTGCGACTGCCGCTCAGGGCAAAGCTGCCCTCGATCGACCTGAAGACCACCCCCGAAATGACCGAGGCCGAATTGCTGCGCAGCGCCTTCATGGCGATGGATGGACTGCCGTCTGGTCTGCACATGCCCGAGATCGTGCCCGGCGGCGTGCATGAGGTGCTGCAATTCCGCATTGCGGAACTCAAGCCTGATCTGGTGGTGATCGGCAGCCATTCGGGGCGTGATCCCGAAAATCTGGGCAACTATGCCCGTGACCTGATGCGCGCACCCCCAACCGACATGCTGGTCGCCAAACCCGGCTGAGCGACCTGCCCGGCAGCGCCGGAACCCAGGTTGCACCCCGCGCATGGCAGCAATGCGCAAAAACTCTCGCACCCTGCGAAAAATTGCGCTAAGAAATGGTTTAACGTTGAACCATTACTTTCGGGGAGGAGGCGGCGCTGATGGCCACTCGAAAATCCAGTGCAAATTCAAATGTTTCCGCCGAGGAACTGCTCGGCTATTATCGCGACATGCTGCTGATCCGGCGATTCGAAGAAAAGGCTGGCCAGCTTTACGGCATGGGTCTGATCGGGGGTTTCTGTCACCTCTATATCGGGCAGGAAGCCGTTGTCGTGGGCCTGGAAGCCACGGCGAAAGAAGGCGACAAGCGCATCACCTCATACCGCGACCACGGCCATATGCTGGCCTGCGGCATGGACCCCAAGGGCGTGATGGCCGAACTGACCGGGCGCGAGGGCGGCTATTCACGCGGCAAGGGCGGCTCGATGCACATGTTCTCGAAAGAGAAGCATTTCTATGGCGGCCACGGCATTGTCGGCGCGCAGGTGCCTTTGGGCGCTGGGCTGGCCTTCAGCGACAAATACAAGGGCAATGACAACGTCACCTTCACTTATTTCGGCGACGGGGCGGCCAATCAGGGTCAGGTCTATGAGACCTACAACATGGCAATGCTGTGGGACCTGCCGGTGATCTTTGTCATCGAGAACAACAAATACGCCATGGGCACATCCGTCCAGCGCGCGACGAAATCGCCATCGCTGTGGGAACGCGGCGCTGCTTACGGCATCGCGGGCGAGGAAGTGGATGGCATGGATGTGCTGGCCGTCAAGGCTGCTGGCGAAAAGGCCGTTGCCCACTGCCGCGCAGGCAAGGGGCCCTATATCCTCGAAGTGATGACCTATCGCTACCGAGGCCACTCGATGTCGGACCCTGCCAAGTACCGCACCCGCGACGAGGTCCAGAAAATGCGCACCGAGCGAGACGCGATCGAGCATGTGCGCGAATTGCTGCTGCAGGGCAAACATGCCAGCGAGGATGATCTGAAAGAGATCGACAAGGAGATCAAGGGCGTCGTGAACGCGGCCGCCGAATTCTCCAAGGAGAGCCCCGAGCCTGCGCTCGAGGAACTCTGGACCGATATCTACGCTTGAGCCGGGAGAGACACCAATGGCAACCGAAATTCTGATGCCCGCCCTCTCTCCGACGATGGAGGAAGGCACACTCGCAAAATGGCTGGTCAAAGAGGGCGACACCGTGTCCTCTGGTGACATTCTAGCCGAGATCGAGACCGACAAGGCCACCATGGAATTCGAGGCCGTCGATGACGGTGTGATCGGCAGACTCCTGATCGAGGCCGGAACCGAAGGGGTCAAGGTCAACACCCCCATCGCCGTGCTGGTCGCCGAAGGCGAAGACGTGCCTGCCGAGGGCGCGACAGCCGAAACTGCACCAGCACCTGCGGCCCTGAATGGCGAGGAAGGCAAGATCGCCACCCCCGCCAGCGCGGCCCCGGCACCTGCGGCCCCCAAGGCCGACACTTCGCCCGACTGGCCCGAGGGCACGGCGATGAAAACCCAGACCGTGCGCGAGGCCCTGCGCGACGCGATGGCCGAGGAGATGCGCTCGACCGACGCGGTTTTCGTGATGGGCGAGGAAGTGGCTGAATATCAGGGCGCCTACAAGATCACACAAGGGCTGCTTGACGAATTTGGCGCGCGCCGCGTCATCGACACGCCGATCACCGAGCATGGCTTTGCCGGGATCGGGGTCGGCGCGGCCTTCGGCGGGTTGCGCCCGATTGTCGAATTCATGACCTTCAACTTTGCCATGCAGGCGATTGACCAGATCCTGAACTCTGCTGCCAAAACACTCTATATGTCCGGCGGCCAGATGGGCTGTCCTATCGTGTTCCGCGGCCCCAATGGCGCTGCGGCCCGCGTGGGCGCGCAGCACAGCCAGTGCTACGCTGCATGGTATAGCCAGATCCCCGGCCTCAAGGTCGCGATGCCCTATTCCGCCGCCGATGCGAAGGGGCTGTTGAAAACCGCGATCCGCGATCCGAACCCGGTGATCTTTCTGGAGAACGAAATCCTTTATGGCCGCAGTTTCGATGTGCCGGATCTGGATGATTACACGGTTCCCTTCGGCAAGGCCAAGATCTGGCGCGAGGGCACGGATCTGACCATCGTCAGCTTCGGCATCGGCATGACCTACGCGCTGGACGCAGCCGAGCGTCTGGCCAAGGACGGCATCAGCGCCGAAGTGCTGGACCTGCGGACCCTTCGCCCCATGGATACTGATGCGATTCTTGCCTCGGTGATGAAAACCAACCGCCTGATCACTGTGGAAGAAGGCTATCCGCAGGGATCTGTCGGCAATTACATCACCTCTGTCGTGATGGAGCAGGCGTTTGACTATCTGGATGCGCCCGTGATCAATCTGGCCGGCAAGGATGTGCCCATGCCCTATGCGGCAAATCTAGAGAAACTCGCGCTGGTCACGACCGATGAAGTGGTCGAGGCCGCCCGCAAAGTCACCTATCGTTAAGGAGAGGACGCCATGCCAACAGAAATCCTGATGCCCGCGCTCTCGCCCACGATGGAAGAGGGCACACTCGCAAAATGGCTGGTCAAGGAGGGCGATGAAGTCGCCTCTGGCGATATCCTGGCCGAGATCGAGACCGACAAGGCCACGATGGAATTCGAGGCCGTCGACGAAGGCGTGATTGGCAAGATCCTGATCGAGGCCGGAACCGATGGCGTCAAGGTCAACACGCCCATCGCCGTGCTGCTGGCCGAGGGCGAGAGCGCGTCGGATATCGGCACGCCAGAACCCGCCGCGCAAAAGCCCGCCGCAGACGAGAGCGCGAAACCTGCGCCTGCTGGCGCTGACGCGCAAGCCGCCGCGGCGCCCCCGGCCCCCAAAACCGATGGCCAGCGCATCTTCGCCTCGCCCCTCGCGCGTCGGATCGCAGCCGACAAGGGGCTTGATCTTGCCCAGATCACCGGCTCCGGGCCGCATGGCCGTATCGTCAAGGCCGATGTCGAAAGCGCCACGGCAGCCCCGAAAGCCGCAGCCGCTGCGGCCCCGGCCCCGGCCAGCGCTGCCGCGCCTGCAAAAGCGGCGATGGCCAGCGGACCGACAGCCGAACAGGTCGCGCGCATGTATGAGGGCCGCGACTACGAGGAAGTGGCGCTTGATGGCATGCGCAAGACTGTCGCCGCCCGGCTGACCGAGGCCAAGCAGACCATCCCGCATTTCTACCTGCGCCGCGATGTGACGCTGGATGCGCTGATGGCCTTCCGCGCCGACCTCAACAAGCAACTGGAACCGCGCGGCGTCAAGCTGTCGGTCAATGATTTCATCATCAAGGCCAGCGCGATGGCGCTGCAGGCCGTGCCCGGCTGCAATGCCGTCTGGGCAGGTGACCGGATGCTGCGTCTCAAACCCTCGGATGTGGCCGTGGCGGTCGCGGTCGAAGGCGGGCTGTTCACGCCGGTCCTGAAGGACGCGCATCTGAAATCCCTGTCGGCGCTCTCGGCAGAGATGAAAGATCTGGCCGGCCGCGCCCGCAACAAGAAACTCGCACCCCATGAATATGTCGGCGGGGCAATGGCCATCTCCAACCTCGGCATGTTCGGGATCGAGAATTTCGATGCGGTCATCAACCCGCCGCATGGCTCGATCCTCGCCGTGGGTGCTGGCCTCAAGAAGCCCGTCGTGGGTGCAGATGGCACTGTGACAGTCGCCACAGTCATGTCGATGACGCTCTCGGTCGATCACCGCGTCATTGACGGGGCGCTCGGGGCCGAGTTTCTCAAGGAAGTCGTGGCCTATCTGGAAAATCCGGTCACAATGCTGGCCTGATACAAGGCAAGGCAGGGGACGAACTGCCCCCTGCCTGCCTTTCAGGGTCGGGCTGCGCGCCAGATCCTGAAAAGCTATCCTTTTCCTTTCGCGTCGTTCATCTTTGCCCAAATATCCTCGACGGGGTGAATTGCCCCGCAGGGGCAAGAGGGGGGCGCGAAAGCCCCCCTTGCGACGGTAACGTTACGCGACAGCCCTCTCAGGAGTGCGCCTGCGCCCAGCGCAACAGCAGATCCTGCTGCAACCGGCGCGCCTGCTGCGCCCATGCAGCGGTGCCCTCGGGACGGTCCACATTGCCGCCCGCCACACGCGCACGCCGCGCCAGATCCGCCGAGCACATCGCGAAAGCCAGATCGCGCCCACCGGGGCTGCGCAGATACCCCCCCAGCGCCGACACGAAATACAGCGTGCCAGTCTTGGCGCGCACTTCCAGCCCCGGATTGTCGATCGCACGGCCATTGCCATCACGAAACGGATGCTCGCGCAACAGCGCACGCAAGGCACCATCGCTGCCTGCCACCCGGAACATGTTGGCCAGATCCACCATCGACACGCGCGATGCGGCACCCAGCCCCGAATGATCGACCAGCCGCGCGCTCGACATGCCATAGCGCCCGCGTGCCCAGTCCGACATCTGCGCGCCAGAGGCCGCCAGACTTGCCGGACGCCCGCCACGGGCGGCGCTTGCGGTCATGCCAATCGCCTCGGCACTGATATTGGTCGAAAAGCGCAACATGTCGCGCAACATTTCCTGCAGCGGTTGCGAGCGATGCGTGACAAGATCGCGCCCGGCAGGCACTGCCGATGTCATCTCGGGCGCGGGCAGGCTGACGCCCTGCCCCTGCGCAAGCACGCGCAACACCTCGCCTGCATAAAGTTCCGGGTGGCGCACTGGCAACCAGCGCGACCCGGTATTGCCCAGCGCGCTGCGCGCAACACTCCATTCATCGCGCGTGGCGGTGCGGCGATATGTATAAAGCGGGCTGCCGCGCGCGGCGACCTGCATGGTTGCCATGCTCACAGCGGGCCGGTGCCGGTTCGAGCGCGCATCCATTGTCACGGCATAGTCAGAACCTGCCCTGCGCCATTCGAAATGCACGCGATTGAAATTCAGGTTCACCCCCGAGATTGACGGGTTGTAGCCCGCCTGCACCGACTGGTCATCGGCGATTTCGCGGGTAAAGGGCAGCGCGCCGCCCCAGACCAGAAACCGGCCCGTGACCTGACGCACGCCCGCGCGGGCCAGGTCAGCAACCATGCTGGCCAGATGGTCGGTCTCCAGTGTCGGGTCGCCGCCGCCCGCCAGCACCAGATCACCACGCAGCACACCATCGCTGACCGACCCCGAGCTAACCAGCCGCGTGCGGAACTGATAGCCGCCGCCCAGCATTTCAAGCGCATAGAGCGCGGTGATGGCTTTGGCGACACTTGCGGGCGGCAGACCTGCATTCGCGCCCTGCCCCTCCAGCAGATTACCCGAGCGCATATCGACCACGGCAAAGGACAGATCGCCGCCCAGCCCTGCGCGGGCCACAAGCCCCTCGACCGGTGCCGCAGGCTTGAGCGGCGGACGCAGCGAACGATCCGGCGCATTGGCGCAGGCTGGCATGGCGAACAGGACGGTTCCGCCCATCAGCAGATTCAGGACCCTGCGTCGCTCTATCCCTGATTGCGGCAGCATGTCTTACCTCTCACTTGCGGGGTGGGCAGCAGCGCCCTTGCAGACAAGCTTGCCCCGAACAGGCGCATTAACGGCGATTCAACCGATTCAGGCAAGCACCGGGTGCATGGTTTGTCCAATGGAAACACTCTGTTTCCACTACACATTTACGCGCGGGGCTGCCATGCACCCGCTTGCCGCAGGGTGCTGGACGAGATGTCGCGCATCGGGATGGTCAGAAAACACCATGCGGGGGCAGCCAGACCGGCCAGTTGAGGGGCCATGCGCGCAGGCACGCGGTAGCCTGCGGCTGCGCGCGCCGCGACCGAGGCCAGCGCCCGGCGCTGCTCGCCGGGGCGGGCAATGACGGCGATGGGCAGCATCCGCAGGATCGCGCGCCAGTCTTCCCACTGGTGAAACTGCGCCAGATTGTCAGCCCCCATGACCCAGACCAGCCGTTGCGTCGGATAAAGGGCGCGCAATTGGCGTAGAGTATGCGACGTGTAGCGCGTGCCAAGTGCGACCTCGACCGGGGTCACGCGCAGACGCGGGTCCTGCACGACGGCGCGTGCCCGCGCGATCCGCTGCGGCAAGGGGGCCGGCCCGTGTGGCTTGAGCGGGTTTCCGGGCGAGACCAGCCACCACAACTGATCAAGCTGCAGCCGCGTCAGGGCATGATGGCTGACATGGACATGGCCCGCATGCGCCGGATCGAACGAGCCGCCAAACAGACCGATACTGGCCCCGCGCGGGGCATGGGGCAGTTTATGACGTGGCAAGACAGGCACGACGCGCGAACCCTTCCCCAAAGCGGACGAACACCGCGTGATAGACGGCCCGCGCGTTACAGGCAAGCCGTGCAAGATACCGGCGCATTCGCAGATCGGAGAGGATGGTACCGCCTCCCCGGCTTGAACGGGGGACCTCTGGATCCACAATCCAGCGCTCTAACCAACTGAGCTAAGGCGGCACTGCACGCGATTTAGCGCCCACAGGATTTGATTGCAAGGGGGCGCGCGCTTGATTCCGGCGCGCGCTGCTCGTATCGCTATGGCACAGACACGTCAGAACACGAATAACAGGGGAATCGGGCCATGGGGATCAATTCGGAAAGCGAAATCGCCGCGAATCTGCAGATCGGGCCGACCTCGCTCGGAATGGTGCGTATTTATGTTGCAGGCGACGGGGTAGACCTGCCGCTTGATTTTGACCCGGATGAGGCCGAAGAGATTGCCGAAGAGTTGCGGATCGCCGCACAGGCGGCGCGCAAGCAGGGTGGCACAGGAAAGAAAGGCAAACGCTGACGCGCGCTGCTGCTATCAGATCAGCATGATCCGCGCCATGCGGGTGCTGGCAACATAATTGCAGCGCACCTCGATATCGGCCCCACCACGGCGAACGCGCAGCATCACATCGCGGGACGCCTCGCCATTTGCGCCGGTCACAGCGGTCGATCCGACCACGCCCGCTACTTCCAGCCCCCGTTCGCGTCCGGCGGCAATACAGGCCTGCTCTGCCCCCGAGGCCGAGATGTCAGCGGTGCCTTCGGCAGCCATGTCCGGGTCATCTGCCGGTGCAGGCACGACAGACACAGGTGAGTCAATGGCGGCGGAACGCGGCGCAGGTCCCATCGGAACATAAGCGCAGCCCGCCAGCAAAGCCGCCGTAGCAAGCGCCGTTGAAAGCCGCATGGTCCACGTCGCAACCCCTGTCCGCGCCATATCTGATCCCCTGTGTTACTGTTTGTTATCGCTGTCCTGCGTGCAGCAAATCCTGCGCCGCAGCGCGTGCTGCTTCAGTGATGGTATCACCCGAGAGCATTCTTGCAATCTCTTCGACTCGGGCATCGGCAGAAAGCGGCGCAACACGCGAGTAGGTCGTCCCCCCGATGACATGCTTTTCCACGCGCCAGTGATGCTGGCCAAGGGCCGCCACCTGTGGCGAATGCGTGACGACCAGAACCTGCGCCCCGTCTGACAGCGCAAGCAACCGGCGACCGACGGCATCGGCAGTCGCCCCCCCCACCCCGCGGTCGATCTCGTCAAAGATCATCGTGATCCCGCTTGCCCCCCGCGCAAGGCAGACCTTCAACGCCAGAAGAAAGCGCGACAGCTCGCCGCCCGATGCGATTTTCGACAGTGGCCCCGAGGGTGCACCGGGATTGGTCGCGATTTCGAAACTCACATTATCCGCGCCATCAGGTCCGGACTCGGCGGGGGTGATGACGGTCTGGAACAGCGCGCGCTCCAG
>SKRW01000082.1 GCA_007118295.1 Paracoccaceae bacterium
CGCGATTATGGTGCCGGTCTGGTTGTAGATCAGACTGAACCTGTCACCGTCTCCGATCAGTCCCATTCCGACAAACGCGTTGTTGATGACCCCCTGTTGCTGCAATAGCACGATCCAGGCCGAGGTTCGCACCAGCAACGATGTCCAGAAGGGCAGCAGAACCGCGATCATCAACAGGTTCGCATAACGCATGGGCAGGATCGACAGGTAATAGGCAATCGGAAAGCCCAGCAGGAATGTCATCGCCGTGATCGCAAGACTCAGGGCCAGCGTTCGTCCGAACAGGGATACATAGATGCGCCGGTTTTCGTCACGTCTGACGACATTGCCGAAATCGTCATATTCGCGGTCCAGCGCTGCAATATAGTAGGACAGCGTCAGCGGTCGCCCTTCGCGCTTAATCACGCGCCACAGTTCAGGTTGGCCCCAAAGCCTGTGCGCATCGGTGAATGCTTCACGATAGGGTGCCTCGAAATCGGGGACGCTCCGCGCGGTGCGCGAGATCGCGCTGCGGGCCGCACTCAGTTCGTAATTCAGACGGATGCCCAGAGGCCCGATCTTCTGTTCACGACGTGGGCGGTCGATGTCTTCCATCATGTCGGCATGCAGGGCGGCAAAGACGGGCTCGGGCGGCACTTCGCGACCGTCCCAGTCCTGCAGCGCATCCAATGTGCGCGGCAAGGCGTTGACGATCTGCGGGTTATCGACGGATCGCCACATCATCTGTGCGATGGGGAAGGCGAAGAAAACAAGGATGAACGCCAGCAACGGCGACACCAGCAGGAAAGCCGCAATCTTGCGACGACGGTTGGCACGCTCCAATGCACGGCGCAGGGGTGTCCCGTCAGACGTAACCAGCCGGCCCCTCTTGTCGGTTTCCGTCCCGACCTGCTCTGTTGCATCCGCCATTGCCATGCGCGTGCTCCCTGCACTGAATTCGTTCTCGGATGTCCCAAGGGACAATCAGGGCGCGGTTTCCCGCGCCCTGAAAGGGGATGCGATTATTGCAGCATCCAGTTTGCGAAACGCTCGCGCAGCTCATCGCCGTAGTCGATCCAGAAATCGTTATCCAGAACGATGGGGGCGAAGTAGTTGTCGGGGTTCGTCGGCATGTGCTGGTTCATGTCGATACCCAGATCGGCATGCTCGCCCACCAGCGGGGCCGAAGACGCGCGCGCCGGGCCATAGCTGATGAATTTGGCCTGATCCGCCAGACGCTGGGTGTCCGTGGCGAAATACAGATACTCCATCACGACATCGAGGTTCGGGCCATCTGCAGGCACGACCCAACCGTCCCACTCGACGATCTGACCATCCCAGATGATATCGGCTTCCATGCCTTCGACTTCGATCGCGTCGAACATCCGGCCATTATAGCCGGTGGCAAAGGCCACTTCGCCATCAGCCAGAAGCTGGGGTGCCTGTGCGCCCTCGGTCCAGAAGATGATGTGGTCCTTGATCGTGTCGAGTTTTGCAAAGGCGCGGTCAACACCTTCGGGGGTGCTGAGCACATCATAGATGTCGTCCGGGTCCACGCCATCGGCATAGAGCGCCCATTCCAGATTGGTGCCGGGACGGTCCTGCAATGCGCGGCGACCGGGGAAGTTTTCGACATCGAACAGATCAGCGATGCTCGACGGCTGGTTATCATCGGGGAAAGCGCCCGGACGATAGCTGAGCACGGTCGAATACACGATCTGCGGAATGAAGCACTCGCCCAGGCTGCCGGGCAGGAAGTCTTCGCTGGCAGGGGTGCCATCGGGCGCAGGTGCCAGCATGGCGTCATGATCGATCTGCATGACGATACCTTCGTCACAGGCAAGCTGCGCATCCGAAGGCAGCATGTCCACCAGATCCCACGTCACATTGCCCGCCTGCGATTGTGCCCGCAGGCTGGCCAACGCATTGGCCGAGCCATCATCGTTGATGATGGTGACATGCGGGTTCGCTTCCATGAAAGGCTCGTGATAGGCGCGCTGCTGGCTGGCAGTATATGCACCACCCCACGACACAACGGTCAGCGAGACAGGGTCTTGTGCCGCCGCACCCAGCGCGATGGCGCTGACGGCCGAACTCAGGGCGACCAGTTTGATTTTGGATGACATGTAGTACCTCCTTGGTTGGTTTCTCACAAAGGCACCTGGCCTTTGTGTTTTCAGACAGTCCCATCCCTCGGACCGTTTGCTTTTGACGCGCGCAAGATGCGTTACTCGGGACAATCGAGCGCGCGGCAATCTGTCGGCATCCATCCGATCTGGATCTTGCTACCACGCTTGTGGCGGACCTGATCGGGGGCGTTGCGTGTCTTCATGACGAAATTCTCGTTGCCCGCAACTTTCAGTCGCGTGCGGAAGACATCGCCCATGTATATGAATTCCATCACTTCGGCGTCGATCAGATGTGCATCCGGGTCCAGCCTGTCCTTGTTGGCCTCGACCCGTTCGGGGCGGATTGACACGCGTGTGCGTTCGCCCACCTTGCTGACATTCACGGGCTTGGCATCAATCAGCGCGCCGCCATCCAGTTGCACGACACAGGTTTCACCCTTGATCTCTTTCACAACGCCGTCCAGCGTGTTGTTTTCACCGATGAATTGCGCGACGAAACTATTTTTCGGCTCTTCATACAGCACATCGGGGGGCGCAAGCTGCTGGATGCGGCCATCCTCGAACACGGCGACATTATCAGACATGGTCAGGGCTTCGGTCTGGTCGTGGGTCACATAAACCGTCGTGATGCCCAGATCATGCGCAAGGCGGGTGATTTCGAACTGCATGTGTTCGCGCAATTGCTTGTCGAGCGCGCCCAGAGGTTCATCCATCAGCACCAGTTCAGGCTGAAAGACCAGTGCGCGGGCAAGGGCGATGCGCTGCTGCTGACCACCTGAAAGCTGCGCGGGGCGACGATTGGCAAAGGCCCCCATCTGCACCATGTCGAGTGCGCGCATCACACTCTTTTCGCGCTCTGACTTGCCCATGCCGCGCACTTCAAGCGGAAAGGACAGGTTTTCGCCCACTGTCATATGTGGAAAAAGTGCATAATTCTGGAACACCATGCCGATCCCGCGCTTGTGCGGTGGGACCGTGTTTATCGGGCGCTTGTCGAGCAGGATTTCCCCGCTCGTCGCGGTTTCAAACCCTGCGAGCATCATCAGGCAGGTTGTCTTGCCCGACCCCGATGGCCCCAACATTGTCAGGAACTCGCCCTTGCCAACCGACAGGTTGAGGTCCTTGACCACAAGGGTTTCACCATCGTAGCTTTTTTGCACGCCATCGAATACGACGAAGCCGTCGCTTTGTTGTGGTGCGACCACGCTTTTCTCCCGTGTTGTTGGCGGTAATCCGCTCGTTTTTCTTCTGGGCCTAGTAAAAACCATGCGGCGCATGAATTGCAACCAATAACTCTGGGATACGGAATAACGCCCGGAATACGCGCAATTCTCCGGCAAGATGACCATCCTGCGGCTAATATTTCTGTAGATTTAATGGAAACAGGCTAATCGCCCGCAGACCAGATGCAGTCCGGGCGCGAAAAAACCGCCTAGTTCCGGCCAAACAGACCTGATGATGGGGAAGAATGGTGCGGTCGAGAAGACTCGAACTTCCACGGGAGTTACCCCACAGCGACCTCAACGCTGCGCGTCTACCAATTCCGCCACGACCGCACATGACTTGGTGAGCGCGTCTTTACTGACTCGGCCTGCCGTTGTGAAGAGGGAAAACGCCAAAATCGCCCAGCCCCGCGCGGGGGAATACATTGCGCCATGCTGGCGCATCCGGGGGCAGATGCGGTAGAGAGGGCGCGGCCCAGTGCAAAAAGGGAATCAACCTTTGTCCATGTCGTCACCTGTTACCGCGCCGCAGCCGGGCCCGCATGCCGACGGCCAGCCAGCCCCCGAATGGCGCGTCCTTCCGGGTCTGTCGGATTATGCCGCGACGCTGGCAGCGATGGAGGAACGGGTGGCCCAGATTGCCTGCGGCGCCGCACCCGAGGCGATCTGGCTGCTGGAGCATCCACCGCTTTACACTGCCGGCACCAGCGCAAACCCCGCCGATCTGGTGGCCCCAGACCGCTTTCCGGTGCATCAGGCCGGGCGCGGCGGGCAATACACTTACCACGGTCCGGGCCAACGTGTTGTCTATGTCATGCTGGATCTGAATCGGCGCGGGCGCGATGTGCGCCAGTTCGTGGACAGGCTGGAAGACTGGATTATCCGGACACTTGCTGAATTTGCCGTCCGCGGCGAGCGCCGTTGCGGGCGCGTTGGCGTCTGGGTCACAAGGCCCGACAAGCCCGTTGGCATCGACGGTGCGTTGCGCGAAGACAAGATCGCGGCCATCGGCATCAAACTGCGCCGCTGGGTCAGTTTTCACGGGATTTCGATCAATGTCGAACCGGACCTGAGCCATTTCGATGGCATCGTGCCCTGCGGAATCAGCGCGCATGGCGTCACAAGTCTGGTTGATCTGGGTCTTCCGGTGACGCTGGAGGATGTGGATCTTGCATTGCAGCGCAATTTCGATCCGGCCTTTGCCCCCAGAACCCAATACCGCGCCCAGTGACGATGCTATCGCGTCAACGCAGCAAGACGCGGGCGACACCAGACGCACGGACCGGATCAGGGCGACACGCAGGCTGACACGCCATAACCCCGGCACCAGCACCGATTCTGCACACTGCCTGACGCGTGGCCTGACGCGTGGGCGTGCACATATCACGGCCCGCCGCTACGCCGGAACCGGCGCGCCATGCCTTGATCCATGTCAAAAAAATCCAACCTGCGACACTTGGAGCATTGCTCTGGGAAATGACACATTCTAGAAGCTGAGTATACCGCAGCCTACCAACGGGTGTTCAGGCGCGGCGCGAGACAGGGTCGGGCATGTCATTTCCCGGACCTGAGGGACGAAAACAGTTGCGGCAAACGCAACAGGAACCGGGAACTGGAGTAGCCAATGGCCGACGCAACCACCCATGACCACGGGCACGAGGACAACCGGTCCTTCTTCACCCGCTGGTTCATGTCGACCAATCACAAGGATATCGGGATCCTCTATCTCTTCACTGCCGGGATCGTGGGCTTCATCGCGGTGGCCTTCTCGATCTACATGCGCATGGAGCTGATGGAGCCGGGTGTTCAGTATATGTGCATGGAAGGCGCAAGTCTCCGCGCACAGGAGGACTGCACCCCCAACGGCCATATCTGGAACGTGCTGGTTACGGCGCACGGCATCCTGATGATGTTCTTCGTGCTGATTCCGGCACTGTTTGGTGGTTTTGGCAACTACTTCATGCCGCTGCATATCGGCGCACCCGACATGGCGTTCCCGCGCCTGAACAACCTCAGCTACTGGCTGTTCGTGGCAGGTTCGACGCTGGCCGTGGCCTCTGTGCTTTCGCCCGGCGGCAATGGCCAGTTGGGTTCGGGCGTGGGCTGGGTGCTGTATCCGCCGCTGTCGACGACCGAGGCAGGCTATTCTCTGGATCTCGCGATTTTTGCCGTCCATGTGTCCGGGGCCTCGTCCATTCTGGGCGCGATCAACATCATCACCACCTTTCTGAACATGCGCGCGCCCGGCATGACCCTGTTCAAGGTGCCGCTCTTTGCCTGGTCGATCTTCATCACTGCCTGGATGATCCTGCTGGCGCTGCCGGTTCTGGCGGGGGCGATCACGATGCTGCTGACTGACCGGAATTTCGGCACCAGCTTCTTTGACCCGGCAGGCGGGGGCGACCCGGTGCTGTATCAGCATATCCTGTGGTTCTTTGGCCACCCGGAAGTGTATATCATCATCATTCCGGGTTTCGGGATCATCAGCCATGTGATCGCGACCTTCTCGCGCAAGCCGGTCTTCGGCTATCTGCCGATGGTCTGGGCGATGATCGCAATTGCGGTCCTGGGCTTTATCGTCTGGGCGCACCACATGTACACGGTGGGCATGTCGCTGACGCAGCAGACCTATTTCATGCTGGCCACGATGACGATTGCCGTGCCCACGGGGATCAAGATCTTCAGTTGGATCGCGACCATGTGGAAAGGCTCTGTCAGCTTTGAAACCCCGATGCTCTGGGCCTTTGGCTTTCTGTTCCTGTTCACGGTGGGCGGGGTGACCGGCATCGTGCTGAGCCAGGCCCCCATCGACCGGGTCTACCATGACACCTACTATGTGGTGGCCCATTTCCACTATGTGATGTCTCTGGGGGCAGTCTTCGCGCTGTTCGCAGGGATCTATTACTGGATCGGAAAGATGTCGGGGCGGCAATACCCGGAATGGGCTGGAAAACTGCATTTCTGGGCCATGTTCATCGGCGCCAACATCACCTTCTTCCCGCAGCACTTTCTGGGCCGCCAGGGCATGCCGCGCCGCTATATCGACTATCCCGAAGCCTATGCGCTATGGAACTATGTCAGCTCAATCGGCGCGTTCATCAGCTTTGCCTCGTTCCTGTTCTTCATCGGGATCATGTATTACACGCTGCGCCACGGTGCCCGTGTAACCGAAAAGAACTACTGGAACGAGCATGCGGACACGCTGGAATGGACCCTGCCCACACCGCCGCCCGAACACACGTTCGAGCAGCTTCCCAAACGTGAGGACTGGGACAAGCAGCACGCACATTGAGGCAACCATGCCCGTAAACTGGACCATACGACCACAGGCCCCGGGCACCTTGCCCGGGGCCTTTGCGCTGGCGGGGGGTGATGGCGCGGAATACCGGCTGGAACTGGTGCCGAACCTGTCCATGGGGCCTGTGGGCTTTGCGCGCATGATCGCGATCAGTGCTGCGTTTCTGACGCTGCCCTTGCTGGGTGTGCTGGGCACGCCGGTGCTCTGGGGATTGTTGCCCTTTGCGGGGCTGGCGCTCTGGGGGCTGTGGTATGCGCTGCGGCGCAACAGCGCCGAACGCCAGACCCTGCGCGAGGACTTGCGGCTGACGCGCGAACGGATCGAACTGGTGCGCACCAACCCGCGCCAGCCTGCCCAACACTGGCAGGCCAACCCCTATTGGGTGCAGGTGCGGCTGACCGAAAAGGGCGCCCCGGTCGAGAATTACCTGACACTTGAAGGCGCCGGCCGGGTGGTCGAACTCGGTGCGTTCCTCAGCCCCGACGAGCGCGCGGCCCTGTATGACGACTTGTCGCGCGCGTTGCGGCATTTGCGCTGACCGGCCCGGCGGAACCGCTGTCGCGGCAAAAAGGGGGCTGCCGCCCCCGGTGCGCTGCGCGCCCCTCCCCCGCGGATATTTGTGCAAAGATGAATGGGTCAGGAGGCGCGAAAGGCTTGAGCGACTGCGGCTGCACGGCGGCGGTCGGCTTCGGTTTCGGTTTCGGGGCCGCTGGCGGTCTGGTGAAAGCGAAAGCGGAACGCCTGCAGGCGCTTGTCTGCGCTGGCCACCGGATAGCCGATCGCATCGAGGCTTGGCCCGAGAGGCAGGTCTGGCCCCATGCCCAAGGGTGCAAGCGCCAGCCCTTGCCGTGCCAGACGCCGCCAGTCGAAGCGGGGACCGGGGTCTTCCTTGCGCTCGGGGGCCATGTCGGAATGGGCGATAACGCCCTGCGGCGCAATGGCGTGGCGGGTCATGATGCCACGCATCAGGGTTGTGAGCGCGCGCATCTGGGGGTTGGGGAAAGGTTGTGCGCCGGTATTCACCAACTCTACCCCGATCGAGCGCGAATTGATGTCGCCCTGTCCGGCCCATGTGCCTGCGCCTGCATGCCATGCACGCTTGTCCTCGGCGACCAGTTGCCAGATTGTGCCTTGCGGGCAGATGACATAATGCGCCGACACCTCGGCACCGGGATCACAGAGCCGGTCAAGCGCGTCTTCGGTGCTGCGCATGCCCGTATAGTGCAGGACGATCATATGCGGCACCAGCCCATCGCGCCGCGCGCTGAAATTGGGCGAGGGGTGCTGCCGGATGGGGGGCGGATGCTGGCTCACTCGCGTGCGCGCACGGTCCTTGCGGCCTGACGGAAGGGGGCCGGGTCCCACCAGCAGGCAAAGCCGTCGCCATCCGGGTCCAGATGGTTGGGGTCACGCTCTGGCCCGCCAGCGGCAAGGAAGGCTTCTTGCGCAAGGTCCTGGCTGGGATATTGCGCACAGGCGGTTTCCGAGCGGCGAAAGCGCAAAGGGTTGTTCCGGGGGTAGCGCTGTTCGCCTACATTGTGCTGCGTCGAGAGCGCATAGACAAACAGGTTGGGCGTTCCGCCTGCACCCATCTCGGCGTCTGTGACCTGCACTTGCGGCACGAAGTCACGTTCGACAAGGCGGTTCTGTTGTGGCGTGCCAAAGGATTGCGGCGTGAATTGCTGGTTGCTGACATCGGCGCTGCCCGACCCAGCAGTCTGTGCACTGGCCATCTGCTGGGGCTGGGACGCGCCAGAGGATGCGGGCGCAGTGGTGTCGGCGGCGGGTTGCTGCTGCGCCACAGGGAACTGCGCGCCCGCAGACATCGTACCCGAAGACATCGTACCCGAAGACTGGACCCCCTGTTGCGGCTGGGTGCCCCGGACGGCGGCCACGGCCTGCTGCCCGATGCTCTGGTCGGGCGGCTGTTGGGCGAGCTGGCCATATTGCGGCGCGCCGGGCGGGACCTGCACCCCACGGGCCTGCGTGGCTTCGGCGCGGCGAATGCGCGAGAGTTCTTCTTGCGCGCGCATATATTGCGCATAATCCGAGAATCCGACGCCGCGACCCGTCGTGTCAATGATGTTGGAATAGGGGGCCGATGTGTCACAGGCCGCAAGCAGGCCAAGTGATACGCCAGCAGCGGTCAGGATTTTTGAAATACGCATCACAACTCGCCTCGGGTTATTTTTGTTGACCTTACCACCATTTCTGCGGTTTGGAAACAAAGCCTGCAGCAGCTTCAAGAACCTGTGCGGTATTCAGAAGCGCGCCTTCTTCCCAGGGGCGACCGATCAGTTGCAGCCCCAGCGGCAGACCCTTCGCATCCAGCCCCGCAGGCACTGCAACACCGGGCAGACCGGCAAGGTTCACGGTCACGGTGAACACGTCATTGAGATACATCTGCACGGGGTCGGCTTCGGCCATTTCGCCCAGACCAAAGGCGGCGGATGGCGTGGCCGGGGTCAGGATCGCGTCGATTCCGGCTGCGAATGCCTGTTCAAAGTCGCGCTTGATCAGCGTGCGGACCTTGCGTGCGCGGTTGTAATAGGCGTCATAGAAACCCGCAGACAGCACATAGGTGCCGATCATCACCCGGCGCTGCACTTCGGGCCCGAAGCCTTCGGCGCGGGTTTTCTCGTACATCTGGGTGATGCCGTCACCCGCCGCCAGTGTCGCGCGGTGCCCGTAGCGCACCCCGTCATAGCGCGCGAGATTGGAGGACGCCTCGGCGGGCGCAATGACGTAATAGGCCGGTAGCGCGTATTTCGTGTGCGGCAGCGAGATATCGACGATCTCGGCCCCGGCGTCGCGCAGCATCTCGGCCCCGCGCGCCCAGAGGGTTTCAATCTCGGCGGGCATGCCATCCATACGGTATTCGCGCGGGATGCCGATCCTCGCGCCGCGGATGTCGCCCGTCAGCATCGCCTCGAAATTTGGCACGGGCAGATCCGCACTGGTCGAGTCCTTTGGGTCATGGCCGCACATGGCTTCCAGCATGATCGCTGCATCGCGCACGGTCTTGGTCATGGGCCCCGCCTGATCGAGGCTGGAGGCAAAGGCCACGACGCCCCAGCGCGAGCAGCGCCCATAGGTGGGCTTGATCCCCACAGTGCCGGTAAAGGCCGCAGGCTGGCGGATCGACCCGCCCGTGTCGGTGCCCGTGGCCGCAAGGCACAGGTCCGCCGCCACTGCCGCCGCTGACCCGCCGGAGGACCCGCCCGGTGTCAGATCGCGCCCGTCCACTTTCCACGGGTTGACCACATTGCCATAGACCGAGGTTTCATTGCTCGATCCCATGGCGAATTCGTCCATGTTCAGCTTGCCCAGCATCACCGCCCCCGCATCGCGCAACTGCGCGCTGACGGTCGACTCGTATTCGGGCCGGAAGCCTTGCAGAATGCGCGACGCCGCCTGACTTGCAACCCCTTCTGTACAGAACAGATCCTTGATCCCGACAGGAATGCCGCACATTGCAGGCGCGTCACCTGCCTTGATCCGGGCATCGGCGGCCTGTGCGCGTTCCAGTGCCAGTTCCG
>SKRW01000314.1 GCA_007118295.1 Paracoccaceae bacterium
AAAACGTGTTACAACAGAGCTTCGCCTGAACAGGAGACTCGGGGACGGTAACTCATTGAAAATTATAGCATCCAAAAACTGTAGATGGTGAATTTACCCAATTTGCTGTCGAACTTCAGGGCGCAGGATCAATGCCCTGTGCTTACATGCCAGAATGTAGCAATGATCTTGCCTATGAGGCCAGCAGAACATCAGGTCGCAGTCCACCTGCTCAATCAACTGCCGCGCGGATCATATCGATAACGGGACATGCAGGACGCTGTCACAAAAGAGCCGCTTTGGCGGAAACTCGGGGCGGTCGAAATCATTGTAGAGCGCCCCGAACTCTACATCCAAGTGTGTCATTGACCACCTGCCGGATCTTGCGCAGCGGGTGGCGAGCCGGAATAAGCACTTCCAAATGACAGCGACCTGCTTAACTCGCCAAGACCGCGCATTGTCGCTGCCGTTACCGTGCGCAAGGTGAATCACGTTCTGGCAATCTCCCCATTTTTAATGGGGTGTATCCGTGACATTGACCCTGTCACCAACGCTCAAGATCAGCAAATGCGTCACACTTCGCTATACTCTCTCAGGTGGGCCAGGACTTGCGCCGGGTAATCCGTGATTATGCCATCCACACCCATCGCAATCATCTGCGCGACATCTGCAGGCTCGTTGACTGTCCAGACATTTACGGCAAGTCCCAGTTTATGTGCTTCGCTGAGCCGCGCCTCGGTAAGATCGCGGAAATAGGCACACCAGCATTGCGCGCCTTGCGCGGCAATCAGCCTGGGCAGGCTGCCATCGAACTCAGCCAAAGACAGGCCCGCCATCCAGGGCGAGGCTTCTTGAGTGACAAGGTTGTCATCGGGCTGCTCATAACTCAGATACCCGCGCGCCACTTCGGGTGCCTGTGTGCGTAGCGTGGTCAATATCCGCCAGTCAAAGGACGAGATCAGCACCTGTTCGGCCAATTTGTACCGAAAGAGCGCGCTTAGCAGATCCTCGACCAAAGTCTCTGGCGGGTCGCCCAGATCGGCACGTGTGGCATAGGATTTGACTTCAATATTCAGGATCAACCCAGCCTCGTTCTGCGCCCAATCCAGAACCGCGTCCAGACTGGGGATGCGCGCGCCGTCAAGCGGGCGCTGCTGCGGGTAGCGTGTGCTGTAGGGATGCGTTGGATTGAGGCGTCCCACATCATAGGCTTGCAACTGAGCCACGCTGAGATCATGAACTTTCGGACCCGGTTCCGGCAACCAGTTGCCTTTGGGATCACGCGCAAGCTGCATGGGGATCAGCGGGTCATGCACGACAACCGGCACACGATTGGCAGCATTTTGCACGTCTATCTCAAGCCCCTGTGCGCCGGTTTCGCGCAGGTAGCGAAAACTCTCGATCGTGTTCTCTGGCAGCACGCCGCGCGCACCACGATGGCCATAGACAAGCGGGGCTCCTCTACGGCGCAGGAACGGATTGCTCATGCGGCTGCCCCTATGTCACGCGCTGCCCGGTGGCAAGGTCGAACGGATGCAGCTTCTCGCGCTTGATGCTGAATGTCAGGGTCGATCCTTCGGTCACTTCCGGCACATGCGGCAGGCGCACGACCATGGTTTCCCTGATCCCCTCAAAGGCCAGATGCAGATGGCTTTCCGCACCGGCCGGTTCCAACAGCATCAACCGCCCGCTGAGCGACATTTCATTCTCTTTTGCAGGCTCAAGAGAGAGATCCTCGGGGCGTATACCAATCAGATCGGCCTTGGATGGCAGATGCGCAAGCGAATCTGCCGAAACAAGCCCCCGCATATACTCGGCGGGCAGCATGTTCATGGCAGGCGAGCCTATAAAGCCTGCGACAAAGGTGGTGGCCGGGCGCGAATACACCTCCATCGGGGTGCCAAGCTGTTCGATCCGACCGGCATTGAGCACCACCAGCCGGTCAGCCATGGTCAGCGCTTCCAACTGGTCATGCGTGACGTAAAGCGAAGTTGTGGCAAGCCGCTTTTGCAACTGGCGGATTTCCACCCGCATCTGGACGCGCAGTTTCGCGTCGAGGTTCGACAGCGGCTCATCGAACAGGAATGCCGCAGGCTCCCGCACAAGCGCGCGCCCCATCGCCACGCGCTGGCGCTGCCCGCCCGACAACTGGCGCGGTTTGCGATCCAGAAACTGGCCGATTTCCAGCATATCGGCGGCCTGTCTGACGCGTTGGTCGATATCAGCCTTTTTGAAGCCCCGGTTTTTCAACCCGTAAGCCAGATTGTTGAATACCGTCATATGCGGGTAAAGCGCGTAGTTCTGGAACACCATTGCGATGTCACGCTCTGCGGGTTCCAACTGGTTCACCACGCGGTCGCCGATCTTCAGCGTGCCTTCGGTGATCGTCTCCAACCCTGCAACCATACGCAGAAGGGTGGATTTGCCGCAGCCAGAGGGGCCGACGAGCACGATCATCTCGCCATCGGCAATGTCGATATTGACATCGGTCACGGCGCGTACATCGCCCGCATAGACCTTGCCGAGTTTGTCCATGTTAATGGAGGCCATGAGTTATTTCTCCGTCTCGGTCAGGCCCTTAACGAACAGGCGCTGCATGAACAGGATTACAAGCACGGGCGGTAACGCGGCCAGCACGACCGTGGCCATGACCAGATGCCACAGCGGTTCGCTGTCGCCCCCGGTGACCATGCGCTGAATACCCATGACGATGGTGTAGTATTCGGGGTCTGTGGTGATCAGCAGCGGCCAGAGATACTGGTTCCAGCCATAGATGAACATGATCACGAAAAGCGCGGCGATATTGGTGATCGACAGCGGTAGCAGGATGTCCTTGAAGAACTTCATCGGCCCTGCGCCATCAACGCGCGCCGCCTCCATCAACTCTTCCGGCACCGTCATGAAGAATTGCCGGAATAGGAAGGTCGCGGTCGCAGACGCGATCAGCGGAATCGACAGACCCGCGAAGGAGTTCAGCATCCCGAAATCAGCGACCACCTGGAAGGTCGGCACGATCCGCACCTCGACCGGCAGCATCAGGGTCAGGAATATGATCCAGAAGAAGAAGATGCGCCCCGGAAACCGGAAATAGACGATTGCAAAGGCCGAGATGATCGAGATCGAGAGTTTGCCGATGGTGATGGCCATGGCCATGATGAAGCTGTTCCACATCATCCCGCCAATCGGCGGCGTCCCCGCACGCGAGCGGCCCTCGGTGATCACGGTGCGGTAATTCTCCCAGGCGTTCGGGCCGGGCAGAAGCGGCATCACGCCACGCACGAAAGTTCCCGGCGGATGGGTCGAGGCGATAATCGCCACATAGACCGGAAAGACGACGATCGCGACGCCGACGATCAGCACTAGATGGGCAAAGAAGTTGCCCCAGCGGTTGTTGTCGACCATGTGGGGCCCCTCAGTAGTTCACGCGCCGCTCGATATAGCGGAACTGGATGACGGTCAGGATGATGACAATCGCCATCAGGATAACCGATTGCGCCGCCGACGAGCCGAAGTTCAGATTGACGAAACCGTCGCGGTAGACCTTGTAGACAAGGATCGTGGTGGCCTGACTTGGCCCGCCCTCGGTCGTGGCGTGGATGACACCGAATGTGTCAAACATCGCATAGACGATGTTCACCACCATCAGGAAGAACGTGATCGGTGATAGCAGCGGGAACACAATGGTCCAGAACCGCTTCATGCGGCTGGCACCATCAATCGCCGCAGCCTCAATCAGCGATTGCGGGATAGATTGCAGCCCGGCAAGGAAGAACAGGAAGTTATAGCTGATCTGCCGCCAGGCCGAGGCGATGATGACCATGATCATCGCATCATTGCCGTTGCGGCGATGGTTCCAGTCATAGCCCACCATGTCCAGCATGTAGGGCAAAATCCCCAGCGTGGGATTGAAGATAAACCACCACAAGACACCCGCGATTGCAGGCGCAATCGCATAGGGCCAGACAAGGAACGTCGTATAGCTGTCGCGCGAGCGGATCATGCGGTTAACCATGACCGCGAACAGAAGCGCAATGCCCATGGACAAGACCGTTGTCCCCACCGAAAAGATGAACGTGGTCCTCAGCGAATTCAGATACAGGTCATCAGCGAACAAGGCCTGGAAGTTATGGAACCAGACAAATGTCGGCGGCCGGATTCCAAACGCATCACCCTGTCGGTAGACCGACTGAACAAGCGCCTGATACGATGGCCAGATAAAGAAGATCAGCGTGATGATCACCTGCGGCGCCAGAAGCGCATAAGGTAGCCACTTGCTGGAGAAGGTCGTGCGTTTGGTCTGCATCGCATCCGGTCCGACAAAAAAGGATACGGCCCGCCCCCGGAACGGGGACGGGCCGCGATGTCAGCTTCAGTTCATCGAGGCTTCGAATTCGCGCAAGAGCGCGTTGCCACGACGGACCGCGTCATCTGCAGCTTCCTGACCGGATTTGTTGCCGGACATCACCGCTTCCATCTCTTCCGAGATGACATCGCGGATCTGCACGAAGTTACCGAACCGCAGCCCACTGGAGTTTTCGGTGGGCGGGTTCAGCGTCATCTGCCGGATCGAGGTGTCGGCGCCGGGGTTCTCGTCGTAATACCCCTGCTCGGTCGTCAGGTCGAAGGAGGCCTGGGTAATCGGCAGATAGCCGGTGTCCTGATGCCACTTCGCCTGCACCTCAGGTTCGGACAGGTATTCAAAGAAACGTGCAACGCCTTCATATTCCTCATCCGTGTGGCCAGTCAGGACCCAGAGGGTTGCGCCACCGATGATGGTGTTCTGAGGTGCGCCCTCGATATCATCGTAATAAGGCTGGAAGCCGAAGCCGACGTTGAAGTCGGAATTGGCAAGCACGCCTGCGCGGCTGGCCGATGACCCGAACACGAAGCCGCACTCAGCGGCGTAGAAGGCCGGGAACGCATCGGGGCCGGGTCCGGGGCCACCCCAGCGGAAAAGATCTCCATCCTGCCAAGAGGCCAGATTGTCCCAGTGGCGCGCCACATGATCGTTGTTGAACACGAACTCGGTGTCAAACCCTTCGAACCCATTGGCCAGTGTCCCCAGCGGAATGTTGTGCCACGCGGAGAAGTTTTCCAGCATGACCCAGCTTGGCCAGGATGTGGTGAACCCGCACGGCGCGGCACCTGATTCGACGATGGCGCGCGCGGCGTCCTCAGCTTCAGCCCAAGTTTCAGGCGGTTGCTCCGGGTCCAGTCCTGCGGCTTCGAACACGTCCTTGTTATAGTACATGATCGGGGTGGAAGAGTTGAACGGGAAGGACAGCATATTGCCCTCCGGATCGGCGTAATAGCTGACCACTGTGTCCAGATAGGCATCAGGATCGAACGGCACGTCAAAATCTTCCATCAACTGGTAGATCGGGTAGATGGCGCCCTCTGCCGCCATCATCGTGCCCGTTCCGACCTCGAACACCTGCAGGATATGCGGCTGTTGGTTCGCGCGGAATGCGGCGATGGCACCCGTCATGGCCTCGGTATAGGTGCCGCGATAGCTGGGCACGACGCGAAATTCGTCCTGGCTTTCATTAAAGCCTTCTGCGACGCCTTCGAGCAATTCGCCCAGTTCGCCGCCCATGGCGTGCCACCAGTTGACTGTGGTTTGCGCATGCGCCAGAACCGGCGTCAGCGCGGTGGTTGCTGCAAGGCATGCACCGACTACAAGTTTCTTCATGGTATCCTCCCTATGGAGATAGCAATTTCAACGATGTGTTGATCGCGACCAGGTTTTCCGACCGCTTGCTACCTCAGATAAGGTCGCACTGTAACAGTCATAAGACAAGACAATTTTTTCTTGGCATGGCATAACACATGCTTATGCTCTTGCCATATCGCCGTGCGAAGGTGTCAACATGCAGCCCCAGTTAAGCCCGCGCCAACTTGAAGCCCTTCTGGCTGTAGTCGAGCATGGCACGATGACCCGCGCCTCTCAAGCGCTTGAAATCTCGCAACCAGCCGTCAGTCGCCTGATCGCGGACCTGACAGAGGCCCTTGGATTTGCACTGCTGGAGCGCAGCAACGGGAAACTGGTGCCGACGCAGGAGGCGCGCTTCCTGATGCCCGACATACGGCGGTCACTGGATCTGCTTGGTCGGATTTCGGATACCGGGCGCAACATTACCCAGCGCAAGGCCGGAGAACTGCGCATCGCCTGTCTGCCTGGCTTCGCGGTCAGCCATCTTCCGGGCTTTATCGCGAACTTCCTGATAAAGCGGCCCGGAGTGACCATCACGCTGGAGCCCGACAGGCCAGAGCGTATTCTGGAATGGATGGTGGGCGCGCAGTTTGATGTCGGGATCACAGATACGGATGGCTTTGAGGGGCATCCGGCACTGGAGAGCACCCGCATTGACATTCGCACCGTGTGTATTTTTCCCGAATGCAGCCCACTGGCACGATTGTCGGTTATCCGCCCGCGCGATCTGAATGGGTACAAACTGATCCATGCGCGTCGTGAAAGCAACTTTTTCCGGCAATTGCGTTCGGCCTTCACCCAGGACGGGCAGCCCATCGAGACCTTCATCGAGGCCCGTCAGTTCACCACAGCCTGTGAGTTTGTCCGCCACGGTATCGGTGTAGCCGTGATCAGCGAGCTTGATGCAGCCCAATATGCCGGGCGTGGCGTCGCCTTCCGCCCCTTTGAACCCGCGCTATCGCACCGGCTGTCTCTTGTGCGGCCCATCCATAAAGCCCCCTCGCTGATTGCCATGGAGTTTATCGAGGAATTCTCAGCCAGCCTGAACACATTCACCAACCCGCAGCCAGCGCATGTTCAATCGAAATGAGGCGATCGCGAGAGGATGCTACCAGTTCAGTGACAATAGTCTGATCAGACCGGACAGAATTGACTGAGGCCGCGGAACAGGTGTGATGCTGCGGATTCTCATACTTTTCATGAAGTCGCAGAATGCCAGCGCGAAACGTACCGCGATGCCTTCGCAGCGTTGTGTTGGGTGGGTGTGATCGTTGACTACAAGAGCACAAACCATCCGGAATCGAGTATGTTGAATGAGGTTATTTCTGTGAAGCCCACGTCTGATAGGTCGCCCAAGGGAAGCCGCAACATCCTTGGCTACAGCACGTCGACATGTGGACCCTGAAGTTGTTGAGCAGCAAAGAAGCCTATAGCAAGGTTCGCTACCGGGTTGCACTCTTGCGCTGAATAAGCAGTTGGCTGCTACAGAAATGACCCCTGGACCGCATCAACGGTCGTTTCACTTTCGGGTGGAGGTTTTGCACCCTCTCAACAGAGCTGTTGAAGGGAAAGCACATGAAGGTCGGCTTTATCGGGTTGGGGAATGTCGGCTCCAAATTGGCAGGAAGCTTGCTGCGAAACGCGCATGATCTGACGGTTTTTGATCTCGATACAGGGAAGATGGATGAATTTGTCGCGCGCGGTTCTAAGCGCGCGGACAGCGCGGCGGCCCTTATGCGCGACAATGATGTTGTGATCACCTGTCTGCCATCCCCTGAGATATGTCGCGCCACAGTGACAGAAATGCTGTCCGAGGTTAGGGGTGGAAAAACGTGGATGGAGATGTCCACCACCGATGTGCGTGTCATGAAATCTCTGGCTGAGAAGGTGCAGGCGGCAGGCGGTTCGGTTGTGGAATGCCCGGTCTCGGGCGGGTGTCACCGGGCCGACACGGGCAATATCTCAATCTTTGCGGGCTGTGACCGGGCAAGTTTCGAGCGCGTCCTGCCCTTGCTGACCACATTGGGCCGCCGCGTTCTGCACACAGGTGAAATTGGCTCTGCATCTGTATTGAAGGTGATGACCAACTACCTCGCCACAGCGAACCTGCTAAGCATCAGCGAGGCGCTTGTGACAATGAAAGCCGCTGGCATGGACATGAACACCACCTATGAGGCGATTAAAATCTCCTCTGGGACATCCTTTGTGCATGAGACCGAAAGTCAGGTCATTCTCAACGGATCACGTGACATTTCCTTTACGATGGATCTGGTGAAAAAGGATATCGGCCTGTTCCAGCAGATCGCCGAGGATGCGGGCGTGCCATTGGAAATCAGCCCGTTGATGGTGTCGATTTTCGACGATGCGATTGCCAGATTTGGCCCGCGGGAATTGTCGCCCAACATCATCAAACGCCTTGAGCAGGCCACGGGTCTGAGCATTCTTGCGCCGGGCTTTCCGGCACTGCTGACCGATGAAGAACCTGAGGAACCGGGCTATGAGGTCGTGCCTACTGGTCGCGTAACCTCGCTCGCGGCCGAGTGAGCACCATGCATAGGCGTCCGGACATGGATCACTGGGAGGAGCGCTGCGACCTTGCGGCGGCGTTCCGCTGGGCTGCGCGGCTGGGGATGCATGAGGCCGTAGCCAACCATTTCAGCCTGTCTGTGAACGCAGATGGAACACGCTTTCTGATGAACCCCAATCAGGCACATTTCAGCCTGATCCGCGCCTCTGATCTTTTGATAATAGATGCGAATGACGCTGCCACACTGGACCAGCCCGACGCGCCTGACCCAACGGCCTGGGGGTTGCATGGCGCGGTTCATCGGCTGTGCCCGCATGCGCGCTGCGTCATGCACACACATTCGATCTTTGGCACAGTTCTGGCCTCGCTCGCGGACAGCCGCTTGCCACCCATCGATCAGAACACGGCAACATTTTTCAACCGATACGTGATCGACGATCAGTTCGGTGGTGTGGCCTTTGAGGAAGAAGGAATGCGCTGCGCAGCCCTGCTCTCGGACCCGGCCATAAGGGTGATGATCATGGGCAATCACGGCGTGTTGGTGATCGGGACCACTGTGGCTGACACATTCAACCGGCTTTATTATTTCGAGCGCGCCGCCGAGACTTACATCCGCGCGCTACAGACCGGCCAGCCCTTGCGACTGCTCTCTGATGAGATCGCGGAAAAAACCGCGCGCGAGCTTGATGACTATCCCGGTCAGGCCGAAGCGCATCTGAACCAGATCCGCCGTATCCTTGACCGCGACGACCCCGATTACGCCAGTTGAGAAAGGCGCGCCATGACCGACTCCATTTCACTTTCTGAACGCGGCCTGACTCTCGCAATCGGGGCGACAACACAGTATTTCAACTATTACTGGCTGCGGGATGCCTGCACCAGTTGCATCGATCCGCAAACGCGCGAGCGTATTTTCGACAGTTCGGCGCTGGCAAACCCGCCACGGGCCACAACTGCATGGATCGAGGATGAGGGCTTGCGCATCACTTGGGCAGAGGAGGCAGTGGTCTCTTGTGTCCCGATGGAATTGCTGCGCGATGTGGCACAGCAAGGGCGACCACATGACCCAGCCGATCTGCCACGCAATCTGTGGCTGAGCGATTTCGAGCCGCGCATAACCCGCGTGCCGCAATCTGCCATCTTGCACAGTGATGACGGTCGCGCGCGCTTTTGCAGGGCGTTGATCGAGGATGGCATCGCTATTGTCACGGGAATGGAGCCGGGAAAGGAAAGCCTGACCGCGCTGGTGGAAACACTGGGTCGCATTACCCCGTCTGCGGAAGGGTATTTCTTCGAGGTTCGTGTCGAAATTGCACCGACCAATCTTGCCTTCACTGCCGGACCGCTAGAGATGCACACCGACCTGCCCAGCGAAGAGGCCGCGCCGGGGCTGCAATTTCTGCATTGTCTTGAGAATACGGTCGAAGGTGGCATGTCGCTGTTCCTGGATGGTGCCGCCGTGGCCGAAACTCTGCGCGCGGAAGACCCGGAGGCGTTCCGGCTTCTGGCCACATATGACATTCCTTTTTTCTATCGGCATGACACGCTCGATTACCGCGCCCATCAGCGGGTGATCGAGACGGACCAGCAAGGCAATGTGACCGGGGTGACGATGTCTCAGCACTTGCAAGACGCGCTGGACCTGCCGCAGGACCTGCTGGACGACTATTATCCGGCTTTCATCAAGTTCATACGCTTGATGCAGGAGGACCGCTTTCTTGTGCGATTCCGCTCGCAGGCGGGGAATTGCGTCGTATTCGATAACCACCGCATCGTGCATGGGCGCGAAGGGTATGTGGCCGACAGTGGCAAGCGGCACCTGCGCGGGTGCTATTGTGACCGTGGCGCGCTGCGCAGC
>SKRW01000129.1 GCA_007118295.1 Paracoccaceae bacterium
AGCATGTCGCAAAGTGCGAGCAGGCGTTGCGCGTCCGCCCGCGTGATGCGTGACAGGATCTCCGGGTCCTTCAATCCCCAACCCCGCATGGCAAATTCCAGCTTTGCATCAAAGGTATCTGAGTTCAGAAAACAGCCGATGACGTTCAGCATCGCTTCGGTCTCGGTTTCCGCATAAGCATGCGTCGCCGCAACCAAGGGCTGCGTCGTGCGGGCCTCCCACATATCGGCAAGGGCTGACAACAACTCCGCACGGTCCTTGAAAAACCAGTAAAAACTCGTGCGCGACAGCTTCAACCGTTCGGCCAGCGGCATGATCTTCACAGCATCAATACCTTCGCGAATGAAGGCGGCATAGGCTGCGTCCAGCCAGCCTTCGCGCGACCCGCGCCAACCAGTCTCAGATTTCCGGGACATTTCCATCACGAGAATCGTAGGCGCAAAGCAGCGGATACGCAAGGAATGTTCTGCTGTGACTGTAGACTTGACATACATGAACATTCTGTTCAGGGTCAGTGCATCGCAGGAGGCCCGCCATGTCCACTGACCCGCTACTGCAACCCTACCAGTTGAAACACCTAACGCTGCGCAACCGGATCATGATCACCAGCCATGAACCGGCCTATCCCGAGGACGGCATGCCGAAAGGTCGCTACCGTGCCTATCATGTCGAACGCGCCAAAGCGGGTGTCGCGCTGACCATGACGGCGGGTTCTGCATCGGTGGCGCGTGACAGCCCGCCTGTGTTCAACAACATCCTGGCCTGGAAGGATGAGGTCGTCGGCTGGATGCGTCAGATGGTCGATGAATGCCACGATCACGGCGCGGCCGTCATGATCCAGCTTACCCATCTGGGCCGCCGCACCCGCTGGGACAAGGGCGACTGGTTGCCCGTGGTGGCCCCAAGCCATGAACGCGAGGCCGCGCACCGCGCCTTTCCCAAGCGACTGGAAGACTGGGACATGACCCGGATCATCCGTGACTTTGCGGACGCCGCCGAACGGATGCAGGCGGCGGGCGTCGACGGGATAGAACTGGAAGCCTACGGGCATCTGCTCGAACAGTTCTGGTCGCCCTTGACCAATGATCTGGACGCCCCCTATGGGGGCAGTCTGGATAACCGCCTGCGCTTTACCTTTGACGTTCTGCGCGCCATCCGTGACCGTTGCGGTGACAATTTCATCGTCGGGCTGCGCTACACGGGCGATCAGGTCCTGCCCGGCGGGATGACCCGCGCAGAAGGGATGGATGTCAGCCACAAGCTGAAGGACAGCGGATTGGTCGATTTCCTGAATGTCGTGCGCGGCCACATAGACACCGACCCCGGCCTGACCGATCTGATCCCCATTCAGGGCATGCGCAATGCCCCGCATCTGGATTTCGCGGGTGAGATCCGCGCGGCAACCGGGTTTCCGACCTTTCACGCCGCCAAGATCCCCGATGTCGCCACGGCCCGCCATGCCATCGCCAGCGGCAAGCTGGACATGGTCGGCATGACCCGCGCCCACATGGCCGACCCCCATCTGGTGCGCAAGATCATCGAGCGGCGCGAAGATGACATCCGGCCCTGTGTCGGCGCGAACTATTGTCTGGACCGGATCTATCAAGGCGGGCTGGCATTCTGCCTGCATAATGCCGCCACGGGGCGCGAGGAAACCATGCCCCATTCCATCACGCCCGCCCCGACGCCGAAACGCATCACCATCGTCGGCACCGGGCCGGCTGGCATGGAAGCCGCGCGCGTTGCCGCCGAGCGTGGCCACAGTGTCACTGTCTTTGAAGCCGCCGACCAGCCCGGCGGTCAAATCCGCCTGACAGCACTGGACGCACGCCGCCGCGAGATGCAGTCGATCATCGCATGGCGGATGGCACAATGCGAAAAGCATGGCGTCAGGTTTCATTTCAACACCTATGCCGAGGCCGACTCGGTGCTGGCCACCAACCCCGACGAGGTCATCATCGCCACTGGCGGCTTGCCCCACACAGAGGTGCTGGAGGCAGGCAATGACCTTGTGCATTCGGCGTGGGACATCCTGTCCGGCGATGTCGCACCGGGCGCAACTGTGCTTGTATATGACGATGCCGGGGACCACGCAGCACTTCAGGCGGCAGACCTGATTTCGGCCACGGGTGCCACAGTCGAGATCGTGACCCCCGACCGCAGCTTTGCGCCAGAAGTGATGGCGATGAATCTGGTGCCCTATATGCGCAACCTGCAGGGGCGCGATACGACCTTTACGGTCACTTGGCGCCTGAAGCGCGTGCAGCGCGAAGGCAACCAACTGCGCGCCACTCTGGGCAGTGACTACAGTGATGTGCAGCGCGAAAGACTGGTCGATCAGGTGATCGTCAACCACGGAACCCGCCCGCTGGATGATCTGTATTTCGAGTTGAAAGCAGGGTCATGCAATCTGGGCGAAGTGGATTACGAGGCTTTGGCAACCGGCCAGACACAAACCGCAATGCCAAACCCGGATGGCACGTATCGCCTGTTTCGCATTGGCGACGCTGTGGCCGCCCGCAATACCCATGCCGCGATCTACGATGCCCTGCGGGTGGTGAAAGACCTGTAACCAGCAAACCAGCAGGTGTCTGATCGGGCGCTTGACGGTCTGCAAAGGGCCAGGCCGCCAGATGCGCTGTCTCAGTGCCCTGTAATTGCGGCCAGCTCTGCCCAGACAGCGGGCGCAGCAGCAAGCACAACGCCCCCGTCGCCCAGCGCGCCGCCCTTGGGCATGGGCAGGGTGCGCCCTCCTGCTTCGCGCACCAGCAACAGACCTGCAAGACAATCCCACGGGTGCATGTGCGGCTCATAATACCCGCCCAGCCGCCCGGCGGCGACGGCTGCCAGCATCAGCGCACCGGAACCATTGCGATAGAACATGCCCCCCGCCGTCATCAGCTTGCCACAGACACTGGCAATATGGTCGGGCGTGGTGCGGTGGCTGGCACCGATGCCGGTCAGGCTGTTGGTCAGCCGCGTGCTGTCCTTCAGGTGCAACTCCAACCCATTCAGGTCTGCCCCGGCGCCATGGCGCGCAGTGAACATCTCGTCCTGGATGGGTTGGTAAACCACGCCCGCCTCTGTCTGCTGGGCCGACTCGATCGCAATGGCAACGCACCAATGTGGCAGGCCGGATACGAAAGGCACAGTTCCATCAATCGGGTCAATCACCCAGGTCAACCCGGATGTGCCGGATTGCGCACCGCCCTCTTCACCCAGAAATCCGTCTTCAGGAAAGGCCGCCGCGACATGCGCGCGGATGATGTCTTCGGCCTCGCGGTCAGCGCGGCTGACCATGTCCAGCGCGTCATGCTTTGTTTCGATGGTCAGGTTCGCACGGTCGTGAAACAGGGCCAGCGCATGGGCACCAGCGGCGCGCGCAGCAGTCTGTGCAACCGCAATGCGCGCGGCTATCGGGTCGTCATGGGTCATGTATCAAGCCACTCTGATTGGGGCGGTTTCGGGAATGGTCAGGGTCACACGCGTGCCCGGTGCGATCGGTGCCTCGGTCATCGGTCGCGAGGCAAGAAGTTCGGCAAAGCCGGTCTCGATCTCGAATTCCCAGCGGCTGCCCAGATAGGTGCAGGACCGCACAGTGCCAACCGGCCCTGCATCGCCGGGAGCAATGCCAATACGTTCCGGCCGCAGCGAGATCTGCGCTGCGCCATCCGTGCCCGCCAGGGGCAGGTTCAGATCGGCCGCGATGAAACGGCCATCCTTCACATGACCGGCAACAAGATTCGCATCGCCGATAAAGTCGGCCACAAAAGGCGAGGCCGGGCGCTCGTACAGGTCGCGCGGCGTGCCAATCTGGGCAATCTGCCCGGCCTGCATCACCACGATCCGGTCTGACACGGCCAGCGCCTCTTCCTGATCATGGGTGACATAGACGGCGGTCAGCCCAAAGCGTTTCTGCAATTCACGGATTTCCCCGCGCACCTTGCGGCGCAGTTTCGCGTCAACATTCGACAATGGTTCGTCGAACAACAGAACGTCCGGCTGCTGAACAATCGCGCGCGCAACCGCGACGCGCTGTTGCTGACCACCCGAAAGTTCTGACGGCAGGCGCTCGGACAGGCCCTTCAGCCCGATCTGTTCCAGTATCTCATGCGCACGTTCGCGCGCCGTGGCCTTTGGTTCGCCCCGGATCATCGGGCCATAAGCCACGTTTTCCAGCACGTTCATATGCGGAAACAGCGCATAGGACTGAAACACCATGCCGACATTTCGTTCCGACGCCGCGCGCTGGCTGACATCGCGCCCGGCAATGCGCACCATCCCGGAGGTTGGCAATTCCAGACCCGCGATCAGGCGCAACGAGGTGGTCTTGCCGCAGCCCGACGGGCCAAGAAACGTGACCATCTCGCCCTTGGTGATGGACAGACTGATACTGTCCACGGCCACGGCCGTTCCATAGCGCTTGGTCACATCGGCAAACTGGATTGCAATTTCGTCTGTCATGTCGCCTCATTCTGCCGGGGTTGTCTGGCCCTGAAATTCACGCCTGCGGCCCAGTTTGCGTGCACCCACCAGAAGCTGGATCAGCACGATGCAGATTATCATCACGATCATCAGCACAGTGGAATAGGTGATTGCCAGCGCATATTCGCCCGCCTCGACCCGGCCCATGATATAGGCCGTGGCCATGTTGTGCCGTGCCGAGACAAGGAAGATCACTGCAGAAACAGCCGTCATGGCCGTCACGAACGAATAGACCAGCGCCGTGAAAACTGCCGGTTTCACCAGTGGCAGCACCACCCGCCGCAGGGTCGCGGCCCCGCCTGCCCCCATGGTCTGGCTGGCCTCTTCCATGCTGCGGTCGATCTGGGCAAAGGCCGCCAGCCCCGCACGCATGCCCACCGGCATATTGCGGAACACGAAGCAGATCACGAGGATCGCCGCTGTGCCCGTGATATCAACGGGCGGCACATTGAACGCCGCGACATAGCTGACGCCGACAACAGTGCCCGGAATGGCAAAGCTGAGCATCGTGCCGAATTCAAACGCGTTCTTGCCCGCGAAATCCTGCCGCGCCACCAGCCACGCCGTCATGATTCCGACAGCCGTCGTCAGCGGTGCCGCGATGGCCGAGACCAGCAGCGTGGTCTTCATCGAATTCCAGGCCGAGCCGTAGAATTCCAGCCCCGACGCCCCGATCTCGAAGGCAAAGGCCGTGCGCAAATGCGCGAATGTCGGGGTCAGGTCCCAGCGGCCAATGTCATGCACAAATCCACCGACCAGCACCACAATATAGACGCCCATGGTAAACAGAACGAAAGGAATGACCACAGCCCATGCAACGCCCTTGAGCCCGAATGGCAAGGTCGAGGCAAGACCGGCATCCGATTTTCCGGTCACGGTCACATAGCTCTTGCGGCCCAGCCAGCGGCTTTGCAACCAAAAGGCGATCAGCGTCAGCGACAAGAGCAGCATGGCCAGCGTCGCGGCATGGCCCAGATCATATCGGGCCCCCGCAACCGCAAAGAAGATGCGCGTCGACAACACTTCGAAACCGCCGCCCAGCACGATGGGATTGCCGAAATCGGCAAGGCTTTCGATAAAGGCCAGCAGGAAGGCGGCAGCAATGCCAGGGCGCAGCAGCGGCCATGTGATCTTGAAGAAGGTCTTGACCGGGCCTGCGCCCAGGGTCTGGCTGGCTTCTTCGAGCGTCGGATTGATGGCCTCGACCGTGCCAAGCAGCACAAGAAAGGTGATCGGGGTAAAGGCCAGCACCTGTGCCATCAGGATACCGGTCAGGCCGTAAACCCAGCGGGTGGGCCGGACATCGAACACTTCTGCGCCGAACTGGGTCAGCAGACCTGTGCGCCCAAACAGCACGATAATCGCCACACCAACCACAAAGGGGGGCGTGATGATCGGCAGGATCGACAGCGCGCGCAGCGTCTGCTTGAACCGGAACGAGGTGCGCGCAACGATCAGTGCCAGCGCAAGGCCCAGCGCAGTGCTGATCGTGGCGGCCAGCAAACCCAGCATCAGCGAGTTTATCACCACCCCGCAGCGCCGCCCGCCGGTCAGACAGTCCAGCCGCCAGATATCGGGGGCAAACAGCCGGTCCCGGAACGGGCCCAGCGCAAGCTCGCCATCGGGGCCAACAAATGCGGCCGTCGCGAGCTTCAGGATGGGAAAGAAGACGAACAGGCCCAGCAGCGCCACAATGAACACCACCGCCGAAGCCGAAAAGCGATCACCCCGGCAAAAACCGCGCAAGGCAAGCGTATGGGCAATCAGACCCAGAAAGGCCAGCCCGGCGACAAACCCGCCCCAGCCAAAACCAGTCTGCCCCTGTGCTGCCACCGGGAACACTGCCGCGAGCCCGTCAAAGGCAGGACCGCGCAATCCCACGGCGAACCCCTGCACCACCAGAACGACGAATCCCGCCAGCGCGAGGCCCAGAAACAGTCGCCCCGCTGCATCGCGCATCCCTGCCCAGACCAGCAGCGGCAATGACAGAACAACAGGCCACAGCCAGCCCCGCCCCTCTGCCGCAAGGCCGAGGGCCGAAGGGATCAGGGGCGTGGCATCTGTCGGCATCGCACGGTGCCACGGCAGGACCAGCACGGCCAATGCAAGCAGCACAAGCCAGGCCAGCCTTTCGCGCGCGGCGCGCGACGCGCGGATTTCATCTGGGGTCATTTCATTCAACCGCAAAGTCCGGGCAGCAGGCAAAGCCGCTGCCCGGAAATATCCGTCACCTAGCGCCGGGCGCCAATTTCATCGTCCCAGCGTGCCAGCAGGCGCTGACGCGTGTCGCTGGATCCATAGGTCTCGAAATCGTAATCGATCAGCGTTATCTGATCGAGCGCCGGAGATTCCGGCGGCACCGGTGCGTTGCGGTTTGACGGGACCTGGAAGCTGTTGGCTTCGGCCCCAAGCGCCTGAGCTTCGGGGCTCAGCGCCCAGTCATAGAAGGCGCGCGCATTGTCGGGGTTCGGCCCGCCTTCGACGAGGCTCATGGAGCCGATCTCGTAGCCGGTCCCTTCACACGGGGCGACAGCCGCGATGGGCGCACCCTGAACGGCCTGTGCGACCGCGTCATGCATGAAGACAATGCCAATGGCGGTTTCGCCGGTTGCCGCGTTGCGGATGGGGGCTGCACCGGATTGGGTATACTGGCTGATATTCTCATCCAGTTCACCCAGGAATTCAAAGGCTTCATCTTCGCCCATGATCTGGACCAGTGTGGCCAGCAACGTATAGGCGGTGCCCGAAGAATTGGGGTTGGCAACCTGGATATCATCGCGGAAACGGTCATCCAGCAGATCCGCCCAGCAGGCTGGCGCAGGATCATCCACCAGTTCGGTGTTGAACCCATAGCCAAGCGCGCCGGCATAGATACCGACAGTGCGCATGCCAGAGGCATTGGCCTGCGAAACGGCCCAATCCTGCAATTCGGCCAGCATGGGGGATTCGTAAACCGCCGTCAGCCCTTCCTCGGCGGCTTGCAGATGCGGATCACCTGTGCCACCCCACCACACGTCCCCGCGCGGCTGGCCCTCCTCGGCCTTGAGCTGGGCATAGGTTTCACCAGAAGAGCGGCGCGTCATCAGCACATTGATGCCGGTTTCACGCTGGAAGCTTTCGGCCATCAGGCGGCACCATTCTTCCTGCACCGAGCAGTAGAGCACCAGTTCGTCGGCACTGGCTGCAATTGGCGCCGCGATGAATCCCGCGAGTGTCGCGGAGAGTATAGTCGTCTTACGCAATGTCATTCCTCCCAAGTGGGTGCGGTTGTGAAGATTGCCGGGGTTCCCGGAATGCACCGCTACCGCTAACGACACTATATGACAGTTCCGTGAAATCAATAACAGTTTTGCCCACTTGGCCCGACCGTCAGCACATCGGGGCATACGGCATTCTGGCCCGTAGCGCCCCACTGCCGCCGAAAGAGACGCGTTGGGGCTGATACGCGCGTCGCGCCACCAGTGCCGCGATACCTTGCTTATTCAGCGCACAGCAATCCCAGAGCCATCGGTTCAACCTTGTGTCTTGGCCTCGTCTGGTGCCGTCAATTGCCGCACCGCATAGTCAGCAGCATCGTCAAACGGCTTGAGCACCACACTCGCCCCCTGATGCAGCAGTTCATCAGCCTCTGCCACTTTCTGCACGGACAGAAACACGCGGCCCCTGTAATTGGCCGAGCGCAGCCCGTGCAGCAGTGCAAGCTGAGGGTCCGCCTCGGTCAAGGCGCCCCGGTCACGCGGCACGGCAGAGACCACGGCCTGCACACCGGCGAGTTCCATATGCGCCACGAATTCCGGGTCCGTCGCATCGCCGTAGCTGGCCTGCATCCCCATGCGCCGCCAATTGGCCAGTGCTTCGGGGTCAAAATCTATGCCCAGCACGCGGTAGCCCTGTTCCTGCAGTCGCGCACCAATACGGCAGCCATAGCGACCCAGCCCAAAGATGACAAAGTCATGGCCCTGCGCCTCGTCGGCTGACTTGGTATCATCTGCTTCGCGGTGCGCGCGGCTGCGCTCGAAAATGCCAAGATAGGGCTCGCAGATTTCGAACAGCTTGTGCGACCAAGTGATCATGTAGACCGACAGTGCAATCGTCACCAGCCCGACCAGCGTGACCAACCCCATCGCCTCGCCGCCGACATGGCCGATTGTGATGCCCATGGCCATGAAGATCAGCGAGAATTCGGAAATCTGCGCCACCGTCAGACCCGCCAGAAAGCCGGTGCGCTTGCGGTAGCCCATATAACCCATGATCGCGAGCACGATCAGCGGGTTGCCGATCAACACAAACAGCGACAGCACGATGGCCGGGCCGATCTGGTCGCCCAGTGTCGAGAGTTGCAGGCTCGCGCCGAGATTGATGAAGAAGAACAGCAGCAGGAAGTCGCGCAAGGATGCCAGCCGCGAACTGATCGCTTCGCGGTAATCGGTCGATGCAAGCGAGACACCGGCCAGCAACCCGCCCAGTTCCTTGCCAAAGCCCAGCGCATCCCCCAGCGCGGCAAGGCTGGCAGCCCAGCCGACAGCGAAGATCACCATCAGTTCAGGCGAACGCGCGATCTGGCCCAGCAAGGGGTCGGCCACATAGCGGATGAACAGGACCACCGCGCCGACCATGACCGCGCCGCCCAGAAAAACCTGCACCACGTCCCACAGGCCGCCTGTGTCCTCGCCCATGCCCACGCCTATGGCGGACAGGGTGACCATGGCCAACACCACGAAAATATCCTGCACGATCAGAAAACCAAGCGCGATCTTGCCATGCAGCGCGCCGATTTCCTGTTTGTCGGACAGCAATTTGACGATGATGATGGTCGAGGAAAAGGTCAGCGCAATCGAGATGTAAAGTGATGTAACCGGGTCGATCCCCAGCGCAAGGCAGATCAGAAAGCCGAAAAACGCCGTGAAGGTGACTTGCCCAAGACCTGTTGCGACGGCAACCTTGCCAAGATTGCGCACAAGGCTGACATCAAGTTTCAAGCCGACCAGAAACAGCAGCACTGCAATCGAGATCTGGCTGAGCGTTTCGATGAAATCTACCGATGACACCAGCCCCAGCGCATCCGGCCCGGCCAACACGCCCACGGCGATGAACGCCACCACAAGCGGTTGGCGCAGCAGAAGCCCGACAAAGCCGACACCTGCGGCCAGCAGCACCAGAAGCGCAATCTCATAGAAGATCGAGGCGAAATTACCGTCCACGTTGCATCCTTTGGCTTTGTTCCTGCATCACCCCCTGATAGCGTGTGAGGCTTACGCTGACTAGGCACCTAAACCCGCCGGAGTGCTTCGTCCTTGATCCATGACCAGATTGCCCGCGCATCTGCTCATGGAACAGCCGCAGGTAGGGTTCGACCCAAAAGGCAGGATGAGGCGCCAGACGACGCGCGCCCCTGACGATGAGTTCCGCAGTGTCAGTTTTGATGCAGTGGTCTTGCGCGCATCGGGCGGCGAGGCCTCAGCCTTTCACGGCACCAGCGGTCATGCCGCTGACGATGAACCGGTTCGCCGTCAGCGCGAACAGGATGACCGGCGCAATGACCAGCACGGCATAGGCGG
>SKRW01000232.1 GCA_007118295.1 Paracoccaceae bacterium
CTGATCTCCTTCTGGTGCGCGGTTTTGCGCGTTGTGAAGGGCGTTGTCCTCTCCCGGTGTGATCCGGGCGACAGGCGGACTCTTGCGAGGGCCTCCAACACCAATGAAACACCCGAGGGCGACCCTCGGGATGGCGCGCTTATACTTGGGAATGGACCCGAGTCAAGGGCTGCTCAGGCCGCCAGAAGTGCTGCCTCGCCGGGGTTCAGGCAGCGCCGCACCGTGGGGCCGTAGCTGTCGGGTGCCGTCACCAGCCTGTCCGAGACCTGTTGCAGCGCGTGGCGGTGCTGGCGCAGCGTGGACTCGGGCGCGAGGGCGGGGTGAAAGCTCTCGGTCGGAAGGCCATTGGCAAAGATGATCTGATGCGCCTCCAGCAGGACATGCACATAGGTCACCCCATGCAGCGCGACATCGGGAACGATTGTGTGATAATCGACCAGATCGGCAGCGCGTGCCAGCACTTCGTCGCAGCCAAACAGGTCGCGCGCCTGTGCACCCTGCACCAGAATGCGATGCGCGGGCGAGACACACAGGTCTTCGTCCGGCTGCCCGTCATTGACAGACCCGCGCCGCAGGCGGATCGGGCGCAATTGGGGATGACGCCGCAGGGCAAGGCCAGACAGCGTGCTTTGTCCGACCCACAGCACAGGTTGCGGGCCATTGTCGCGAGTCAGCACCAGATCCCCCGCAGCAAGCCGCGCGATGGGCACCGGGCCTTTCGGTGTCGAGATCATTGCGTCGCTGGCGAAACAGATGACGCTTTCAGATGGCCGCGGGGCAGAAACGGGCGACAGGTTTACAGATGTCACCCAGCAGGTCTGGCCAAAGGGAGGCAGGCTTCCCTCGAACACGACGCTTGTGCCGCGTGCTGTCTCGATGATGCGGGCAAGATACACATGGTATCCATCGGTCAGTGCAAAGCCGTTGCTGGGCACGGACCACAGGGCATCAGGGCCGGGTGGGGGCAGAACAGTACCGCAGAGCCGTTCGGCGATGGCGCGCGCGCGGTCGTGAATGTCGGGCGTACCATGGGCTGCCTGCAAGCGGATCACATCGGGCGGGCCATCCAGCCTGATGGGAACACCGTCCCATCGCCATGCCGCGCCGACCCTCAGCCATTGTGGCGCCAGTCCGCGCACATTGTCGGTTTCGGTCATTTCCCAGTCGAGCGCGAATACGCCGCCCAGCGGTGCCGCCTGTGCCATGCCTGCCTCTGCCCATGTCTTGCTGCTATTGTTGCAGCTTATGCGACAAAGCTAGCAGAGCTTTTGGACCAGAACCAGCAAGATAGCGCAGGATGTCATCTAGGTGATGCGTTTTTGTCCCGAATGTCGCACTCAGCACAGGTTGCGGTTGCGTGCCATCATGGCGGCCTGAGTGCGATTGCTGGCGCCCAGGCGGCGATAGAGCGTCTTGACATGCAGCTTGACGGTCGCCTCGCTTAGCCCGACGTCGCGCGCAATCTGCTTGTTGGTATGGCCAGTGCACAGCGCCGTCAGAACCTGCAACTCGCGTTTGGACAAATCCGGCCCTGCCATGTCCGGTGTCCCTGCCGGTGCGTGCGTGCTGGCGGGCGCTTCTCCACCGACAATGAAATCGACAGGGACAAAGCGTTCGCCCAACAGCATGAAGCGGATCGCGTTCAGCAGCGATTTCGCGGGCATGGATTTGTGCAGGAACCCGCGAACGCCCATCTGAAAGGCCCGATCGACGATTTCGCGCGGGGCCATCCCGGAAATCAGCGCCACCGGGGGCGGGATGTCGTCCGATAGGATGCTGCGCAAGCCGTCGAGGGCTTCCATGCCCGGCATTCCGTAATCCAGCAGGACAAGATCGAAGGGCGGCAAGGTCCTGATGGCATCGCGTGCCTCATCGATATCGCCGACCGTGACGATCTCGATATCATCCTGTTGGCCCAGATAGGTGCTGAGCGTGTCCCGAAGGAGTTTATGGTCATCGGCGATCAGAAGGCGCATTGGCTTGGTCCGGGTCCCTGCTTGAGAACGGAGAGCGCAACTTCACATTTAGAAGTACAGACACAAGCACCGGTTCAGAGACAGGTTTGCGCAAAGTTACCCTTACGTCACTTTGCCCCGAATCCCCGGAGCTATTCAAACGATTTCCGCCGCTCGCAACGATAACCGGCAGGTTTTCTCTGATCTCGACCAGCTTGTGGGCGAGCTCCGCCCCGGTCATCGCGCCCATGTCGTGGTCGGTCACGACGGCGTGCCACTCGTCAGGGGACGCGCGGACAGCAGCCATTGCATCGCGCGGGTCGATGCAACTGGCTGTTTCGGCACCGGCCCGGTGCAGCATTGCTGCATGTTCCATCAGGGTCGAGTCATCATTATCGACCAGCAGGATTTGCATCCCCGCAAGCGGTTGGGCGTCTGGTTCGTGCAGGTTGGCCGGAAGATCAGCCAGAGCTTCCTCGGCAAGCGGCCAGAAAACCTGCATCGTGGTGCCTGCGCCGGACGTGGAACAAACTTTGAGCGCGCCATCATTTCGCAGCAGAATATCGCCGACAATCGCCAGTCCAAGCCCTGCGCCTTGCGTGCCCTTGGTGGTGAAATACGGGTCGAGGATATGGTCGTGCACATCCTCGGCAATTCCGGTGCCCGTATCCGTGACTTCGACCAGTGCATAGCGGCGTCCGGCCAGCGTCACGCCTATATCGGCCTGATGGAGCCGTGTCTGCACCGGGGCTTCGCAGAGACGCACCGAAATCCGCCCCTGCAGGGTTTCCGGGGCCATGTCTGATGCCCCGCCAGACAACGCATCTCGGGCATTCAGCATCAGGTTCAGCATCACTTGCATCGCGGCGGTCTTGTCCCCAAATATCTGGATACCCGTGTCGGGCAAATCCAGTGACAAGTTCAGCCGGGGTGCGAGGCTGGGGCGAACAAGGGCGGCGGCTTCGGTCAGGATTGTGGGCAGATCAAGCAGCGCCCGGTTGGCTCCGCGCTGGCCCAGATGAGTCAGATTGCGAACAAGGGCTTGCGCCTGCGTGGTCGCGGCCTCGATCTGCTCCAGGCTCGCGATCGCTTGTGGCGTGCTGCCGGGCTTCAGCATCTCGACCGAGTGTGACACGACAGCCAGTACATTGGCGACATCATGCGCCAGCCCCCCGGCCAGTTGCGCGACCAGTTGGCGGCTTTGTGCCAGTTGCAACTGTTCGCGCAAAAGCGCCTGATCCTTCTCGGCCTGCTTGCGGGCAGTGATCTCGCGCGAGATGGTCAGGAAATTGCTATCTTCCTGCACACTGATCGAGAATTCGAAAAAGCGGTCGGGGCGGTCAGGGTCGGACAGGGTCACTTCGCCCTCCCAGAACCCCTTGGCATAGAGTTGCGGCAAGATGGACGGCATCTGCGCGTTGAAGCTTTCTGGCGTGATATCATGCCAGTACAGCGTCTCGACCGGGGTATCCTGCGCGACGCCCAGAACATTGCGCAACACCGGGTTGAGATAGGTCAGGCGTCCATCGGGCTGGCTGATGGAGATTCCGTCATGCGACGCATCAAAGACGCTTTGTCGGTCGCGCAAGGCGCGAACTTCGGCCAGCTTGTGAAATGTCACGTCGCTGGCGACAACCATGAAGCCTTGCCTGCGCCCATCGTTATCGTGCAGTGGCTGAGCATTCAGGTTCAGCCAATAGGGCAGCCCGCGCTGATTGAGCGCACAAACTTCCTGCATGACTTCTGCCCCGTTCTCCAGGTCCTCGCATAATCTACGCGCAAGGTCGGGCTGTTCTTCGGCCAGTCGCAGGAGGTCGCTTGGCCGTTGCCCGATCGCTTCGGCAAGCGGGATTCCGGTGCGGGTTACAGCCGTGGGGTTCATCCATGTAATATTGCGGTCGGCATCGGTCAGCATGATGAGGTTGGTGGACAATTCCGCCATGCGGCCAAGCTGCCGGATCAGCGTGTCCTGTTCGTAACTTTCGGTGATATCCCGGACCACGAACAGGAACCCACGCAACGGGCCGTCACCGGGGTTGCCGCTTGCCGTGACATGCAGCGCAAAACGCTTGGGTTTGTCATCGATCTTTAGCGTATAGGCGTGCAGGTCAGACCAACCGCTTTCACGGGCTTCGGACATGGCCTTGCGCACCAGTCTTGCGGCGAAACCGGGCAAGAAACTCTCTGGTGGGCGGCCAATCACCTCATCTGGCGAAAGTGCGAAGGTCAGGGGGTTGCTCTGGTGAAATCCGGTCACGATTCCGTCGATATCTGTCTCGATCAGAAGTTCCGGCAGGGCTGTTACCATGGCCGCGATGCGACTGCGGGCGGCCTGAAGTTCCGCCTCCAGGCGCTGGTGCCGCAATGCCTGGCGTCGGCGTTGCAATGCAGCATCAAGCGTTGCCGCAAAGCCACGCAGCAAGGCGCGCTCTATCAGACTGAAGTCGCGGGTCCCGCGCACATAGTCCAGCCCCGCAAAGCCTTGTATCTCGCGGCCCTGCCACAGCGGAACCACGATCAGTGCGCGCACCTGTTGTTCGGTCAGCATCTGGCGCAGGTCTGATCCGAAGGGCAGCGCCGTGACATCGGATGAGCAAAAGAAGCCTTCGGACTGGAATGTAGCCCAGATCGGGTCACCGGCAGACAGCGGTACCTGCTGCAAATCGGCCTGCACAGGGGTGATGCCTGGCCGGCACCATTCATGCGTATTCTCGACAAAGATTGTATCGCTGACCACGAACAGGTAGGCGCGGTCGGCATCGGCGGCAGCGCCAATCATTTCCAGCGCGGTGCTGATGTCCTGATCGAGGCTGCTGTCAGGCGATGACTGCAAAAGTGCCTGAGCAGCCTCATAGCCACTGACAAGTCGGCTGGATACGGTTTCGACCACGATGTCCTGCGCAAAATCCGACGCATTGTCCATGCTTGTCCGATACCTCTTGGACGACTATCCCAAAAACCCTTGCAGGTGCGTGTGATGGCCTGTTTCCGTGCGCCGCGTCTACGAAATCACGCAGTTTCGATAGCCTTGATGCGCAAAAGCGTCATGCTCGGGCTGGTTTTCTAGCGCGGCGCATTCTATGTTGCCTCGGGTCGCAAGAAAAGCGGAGTTTTGCGTTGGACGACAAGCATGATGGCCGGGTTACCAGAGAAGGCATCCGCATCCACGAACGTACGGATTTTGCGGGCATGCATACCGCCGGACGTCTTGCGGCCACGATACTGGACGAGATGGCCGCGCATGTCTTTCCGGGCCAGACGACGGCCGAGATAGACCGTATCATCACGGACAAGGTTGCGGCGGCGGGCGCGTCCTCCGCAACCATCGGGTATCGCGGGTATCAGCACGCAAGCTGCATTTCGGTCAATCATGTCGTCTGTCATGGCATACCCGGCGACAAGGTGCTGAAGGACGGCGATATTCTGAATATTGATGTTACTGTCATTCTCGATGGCTGGTTCGGTGACACCTCGCGCATGTATGTTGCGGGCAACCTGTCGCGCAAGGCCGAGCGGTTGATACAGGTGACCTATGATGCGCTGATGCTGGGGATCGAGGCTGTGCGCCCCGGCAACACCTTTGGTGACATAGGGCATGCGATCCAGAGCTATGTCGAAAGCCAGCGTATGTCAGTGGTGCGCGATTTTTGCGGGCATGGGCTGGGCCGGGTGTTCCATGCCCCGCCCAATGTGCTGCATTACGGACGCCCCAGACACGGCCCGCGCCTAGAAGAGGGCATGTTTTTTACCATCGAGCCGATGGTCAATCTGGGACGCCCCGAGACCAAGGTGCTGGCCGATGACTGGACGGCTGTGACCCGCGACAAGTCGCTTTCGGCGCAGTTCGAGCATTCGATTGGCGTGACCGATAGCGGGTTTGAGATTTTCACTCTGTCGCCTGCAGGTCGCTTTCACCCGACATGGGGCTGAGGGCGGGCTTGTCACTGTCCGCGCGTGCGTCCTGCTTGCCGAGAGTGGCGTTCAGAACACCCCCGACCAACACCGCATAGGCCGAGATGTAGAACCACATCAGCAGCGCGACAACGGCCCCAAGTGACCCGTAGACTTCGTTATAGTTGCCGAAATTCTGCAGATAATACGAAAACCCGACCGAGGCGCTGATCCACAATGCCATCGCCAGCAGCAATCCGGGCAGCATACGCGGGTGCTCGCCTTTCGCGTGATTGGGGCCAATGCGGTAGAACAGCCAGATCCAGACTGCCACCAACCCCAGCGACAGGGTCCAGCGACCCAGGTCGACAAGAATTGCGCGCACGCCTGCCAGCGGGAAAAAGGCCAGCAAGACCGGCAGCACCAGCACAGACAGCAGCGCCACCACCCCTGCCAGCAACATGCCCAAAGTCATGCCCAGAACGCGCAACGCATGCGCCCAACCGGGTCGGTGCGGTGTGCCGTGGATGGCGTTTATGCCAACCAGCATCGCGTCTACGCCGCGACGGGCCAGAAACAGCGCCACCAGCAGTGACAGCACACTGGCCCAGCCCAAAGCGCCTTCATTGGCCCAGACAAGTCGCGTGATCTGATTGCTAAGCAGGGTATAGGCCGCTGGCGGCAGCAGGTCTTCGAAAAAGGAAAGCTGGTCCTGAATGACCAGAGGGTCGGCAAATACCCCGAAGACCGAGATTAGCGCAGCGATACCGGGAAACACCGCAAGAAGCGCAAAGAACGCCACACCTGCCGAAAGCAGCGCGATATTCCGCCTTTGCATCGCCTTTATAAAGGCCCGCGCAAAGTGATAGGCTTTGCGCGGTGAAAAGGTCGGGGTTATCAAATCGCCAGATCGTCGAGTGATTTGCCAGCATCCAGAGCGGCCACAACCCATCTTGGTTTGCGTCCACGCCCGGTCCAGGTTTGCGAGCGGTCATCCGGGTTGGCGTATTTCGGAGGGATCGGCTTGCGGGTGCTGGGGGGAGACACACCCACAAGCTGCTCGATCGTGAAACCACGCTCGCGTGCGAGCGCATCGATTTCGGCGAGTGCTTCCTTGCGCTGACGCTCTTCAAAGCCGTCAACAGCTTTGGCCACGTCTTTTTGCAGTTTCTTCAACTCAGGCAGGCTCATGGAATTCAGGTCGATCATGTTTCTTTCCTCGCTCGTTCAGAAATGATCCCTTATCAATCCCATTCTTTGAGAAAGCACAAGGAACTTGTTACGCGCGGCTTTTCCATTCCTTATAAATATACTGGCAGGTCATCAAATCAAGATGCGCCCCACCACCATTCTTGGCGATTGTGATTGCGTCCTGCGAGGGTCTTTTGAAGTGCCCCTGCGCGATACCATAAAAATCTGCAATCACATCTTCAGCCGCAATAACCCCGCGTTCGATAGGGTCTTTCAACTCTCCAATATGGTCAATTGTGGTTTCGCGACTATCCACAAACAGCGCCGCGCGGGTCAGGGCCGTGTCATCGACTTCGCGCATATCGGGACGAAAGGCACCGATCAGGTCCAGATGCTGCCCCGCACGCAGCCATTCGCCCTGTATAACAGGTGTGGTGCTCATGGTTGCAGTGCAGATGATATCCGCGTCGCGCACCGCAGATTCCAGATCATCGGTTGCAACGGAATTTGGCGATGATTGCGCAAATTTCCGGGCGGCTTCGGTGCTACGGTTCCAGATTGTGAATATCGCTTCGGGAAACAGCGCCTGATAGGCATCGCGCATGCTGCGCGAAACAGTGCCCGCGCCGATCAGAGTGATGGCGCGGCTTTCGGGGCGTGCGAGTTTGCTGGCCGCAAGCAAGCTGTCGCCTGCGGTTTTCCATTTCGTGACCAGATGGAAATCCAGCATCGCTTCAAGCTGGCCATCACGATCCGAATACAGCGAGACGCCACCATTGACATTTGGCACCCCATTTGCAGCGTTATCGGGAAAGATTGTCGCCGTCTTGACGAGCGCACCCATAGTGTCAATCCATGCAGCGCGTGACAGTAAAGTATCGCGTCCACGATACAGAAAGCTGTCGGTAATCCGGGCACGAGGGGCAGAATGTCCAGCCTCCAGCGCGGCAATCAATTCGCGCCAGTCAAGCTGCGGTTCGATCTCGCGCGTGATAAAAGGAACGCTCATTCAGGCACCTTCAGGCCAAGGGTCCTCATACCGGTGCGCAACTGTTGCGGGTCCAGAAAATGATGCGTCTGCCAGCCGCGACTCGACGCCATTGCGATGTTGTCTGCATTGTCATCGATAAAGAACAGGGCCGAAGGATCGATCCCTGTTGTGGTCTCGACAATTTCGTAAATCGCCGGTTCTGGTTTGAGAACACCGAGTTGGCCGGAAATAAACCGATGCTCGAACTCATCGAGGAACTTGTAATGCCCGCGCGCCATCTCGAATGTCTCGGCCCCAAAGTTCGACAGCGCAAAAACGGATATGCCGTTGGCACGCAGGCTGCGCAACAGCGCCACATTCTCAGAAATGACAGGCGCCAGCATCTCTATCCAGCGGTCATGCCAGATTTCAATCTCGACGGCCCAGTCGGGATGGGCGTCGCGCATGGCCATGATGGTGGCGCGAAAGGGTGCACCGCGGTCGATCCGCAGATTCATTCCGTGCAGATCCACCTCTGCGAACAGCACCGAGCGCCGCTCTGGTCCGATCAACTGGTCGTAAAAGGCCTGTGGCTGCCAGCCCAGCAATACATTGCCGATGTCAAAAACGACTGCCTCGACGCGGCTCATAGTGCCAGCGCCCTTGCGTGAAAGCCGATATGGTCGGCCATGAAGCTGGCGACGAAGAAATAGCTGTGGTCATAGCCGGGCTGCATCCGGAACACGCCCGGTTGTCGTCGCGCGGCCATTGCCTCGGCCAGCGCTTCGGGGCGCAAGAGGTCAAGGAACTGGTCGGCGCTGCCCTGGTCTATCAGGACCTCGCCGCGAAACCCGTCCTGCCGCATCAGGCAGCTTGCGTCATGGGCGGCCCATGCGGCCTCGTCCGCGCCCAGATAGGCCGTGAACTGCTTGCGGCCCCAGTCACTCGCGCTGGGGTTCGCAATCGGTGCAAAGGCCGAAACCGAGGTAAACCGCCCCGGCAACCGCATCGCCAGTGTCAGCGCACCATGCCCGCCCATCGAATGGCCGGTGATGGCCTGCCGGTCTTCCTCCAGTGCGAAATTGGCCATCAGGATGCGGGGCAGCTCATCGCTGACATACTCCCACATCCGGTAATGCGCCGCCCATGGGTCCTGCGTTGCGTTCACATAAAATCCGGCACCTTGCCCCAGATCATAAGCGTCGTCATCTGCAACCCCATCGCCGCGCGGCGACGTGTCGGGGAAGACAATCGCAAGACCATTTGCCGCGGCATGGGCCTGCGCATCAGCCTTGGTCATGGCGTTCTCATGTGTGCAGGTCAAACCCGACAGATACCAGACCAGTGGAACCGGGTGCAGCTTTGCCTCGGCTGGCAGGAACAGGCCAAAAGTCATGTCGCAGCCGGTGCTTTGCGCGTGGTGACGATAAACGCCCTGCGCTCCGCCAAAGCAGACATTTTCCGATAGGGTTTCCATAAGCACTCCTGTCATTTTGGCGCAGGATGTCAGAAGCTGGTGACCCACGCAATCACCACCGGAACAGTCGCGATGCTGATCAGTGTCGAGACCAGAATCGCCGCCGACACCCGTGCCGGGCCAGCGTTGTAGTGCTGCGCCAGAATGAAAATATTTCCTGCGACCGGCAGGGAGGCGGCGGCAATCAGCACGCCTGCGACCTGCGGATCAACCCCGAACAGCAGCAGCGCCGAAACAGCGACAAGGGCCGGGTGCAGCACCAGCTTGCCAAAGGTCAGCCATGTCACGACCTTCAGCCGCTCGACCTTTTTGTCGGCCAGTGAGGCGCCGATGGCAAACAGCGCGCAGGGCGTGGCCGCTGCGCCGAGCAAGGTCAGAAACTCATTGGCCATGTTGGGCACTTGCCATCCTGTCGCGGACCACGCCAGCCCCAGCGCCATGGCCACCACCATCGGGTTCTTGCCAACAGCGATGACCAGTTTGCGGGGCAGGGTCGCATCGACCCGGCCATCACGCGCCAGCGTGATCAGCATCACGAACAGGGTCGAGAAGACGATCATGTCTATGGTCAGCACCAACAGCACTGTCGGCACCGAATAGGCACCCAGCAGCACAACCAGCATCGGCACCCCCAGAAAGCCGGTATTGCCGATAATGCTGCAATGCGCCTCGATCAGGGCTTCGTCCAGTCGCGCGCGGCGCAGAAAGGCAATGCCCATGGTCAGGATATACAGGACCCCGCAGGCCCACAGATAGGCGGCAGCGGCGCGCAGGTCGAACACTTCGGACAGGCTGAGATTGGCTGCAAACCCGAACAGCATGGCCGACAGCGCGAAGTAGAAGACGAATTTTGTCAGATACGCTGTCGCCTCGGGCGGGAAGAACCCGGAACGGCCCGCGCCAAAGCCGAGCCCGATCAGACCGAAAAACGGCAGGGTTTTCAAGAAAATCTCGATCATGTTCTGAACGTGTTAACAGGTGAGTCGGGCTGCCGCCAGTCAGGCGTTCTTTTCATTGGCAATGCAAGGCACTATCTTCGTTCAGACAAGGGGGACAGAATGACAGCGACCGCCAGCGTGATTCGGCAGGGCCGAAAATTTGATCAGGTTCTTGCCGGTGCACGCGAGGTCTTTGTTGAAATGGGATATGAACGCGCCAGCGTGGACGAGATCGCCCGCGTCGCGGGTGTGTCGAAGGCTACGCTCTACAGTTATTTCCCCGATAAGCGCCATCTGTTCACCGAAGTTTACCGCACAGAAATCCTGCGTCTGGCTGATGATGCAGTGGAACTCAGCGGTTGCGACACCCCGCCCGAGATCGTGCTGCGCGATGCTGGGCAGCGGATGGTCGCCTATCTGACCTCGGATTTCGCGCTGGCGATGTACCGGATTTGCGTCAACGAATCGCCCCGCTTTCCCGAAATCGGGCAAGCGTTCTACGAAAGCGGGCCGGAACTGGGGCGCGCGCGACTGGGTGCGTATTTTCGGGCCGCGCAGGCGCGCGGCCAGTTGCAGATCGACGATTTCGATCTGGCCGCAGACCAGTTTTTCCAGCTTTGCCAGACAACCATCTGCGACCGGATGCTATGTGCCGTGCAAATGCGATTCTCTGATCAGGAGATCGCACGCGTCGTCGAGGGCGCGGTTGCGATGTTTCTGGCGCGCTACGGGGTGCGGGCGTAACCGCTAGCCAATCTCGAACACGCCTTCGATCTCGACCGCGACACCCAGCGGCAGCGACGGGGCACCAACAGCCGCGCGCGCATGGCGACCGGCTTCGCCAAAGACCGCCACCATCAGGTCAGAGCATCCATTGACGACTTTGGGCTGGTCGGTGAAATCGGGGGTAGAGTTGACGAAACCTGTCAGCTTGACCACGCGCTGCACGCGCGACAGATCACCCGCACATGCGGCGCGCAGTTGCGAAATCAGCGCCAGCGCGCAGGCGCGCGCTGCGTTTACACCATCCTCGATGCCCAGATCCGCACCCAGTTTGCCGCAGATCAACCCATCCGGCCCAGCGCTGATCTGGCCTGAGATGAATACCAGCGATCCGCTTTGCACAAAAGGCACATAATTGGCGGCCGGGGCCGGGGCGTCAGGCAGGGTCAGGCCCAGTTCGGCAAGGCGGCGCTCGATCTCGTTTGGCATGGCAATGGTCCTCCTGTTTTCGGTTCTGCGCACTATGCGTCAATTTGCAGCCAAGACCAGCCCCTAGCCCTCCTTGCGGCGCGGTTTTCGGCTGAACACCATCTTTTGCGAAACCAGTTTCTCGGGTGGACCCAGCCAGGCGTAGGCCAGCAACGAGGGTTCGTGATCGGCAACAGTGATGCGGTGCATCTGGGCCGGGGGGTTGAAGATCATCGACCCCGGCACATACACGCCCTGATCGTTCTGCGACATGGCACCCGACAGGCAGATATACGATTCCGCGATCCCGTCATGGGAATGGGTCGGATAGATGCAGCCGGGCGCAAACAGCACCAGCCCGAGGATGATCTTATCGCTGGGGACAGGGCCTGTCGGGCCGACCAGTTCCGTGTAGGCGTATTTCTGATCCAGCCCGCGCGGCACTTTTTCATATCCGTATTGCCAGGACAGTTGGTCACGCAGCGCGTCGATGCTGCGGATCACGCGCGACATGGATGTGCTGCGCCCCTGATCCAGTGCGCGCTGCAGATGTGCGGTGACGGGTTTGTGGGTGGCATCGCTGTCGCGCAAGGCAGGATTGGCGCGCAAGACACCCGTTATGCGTTCGCGCACAAGGCGTTGATGCGCCCGAATGGTCGCGCTGCCACCTGCCGGAATCGTGCGATACAATTCCAGAAAATCACGCAGCAGATAGACCCATGTAGGCCGGGTGGTCATCAATGGTGGTGGGGCAGGCTGATCCATGCAGGCAAAGTGGCAGGCAGGGACCCCATAGGCGCGCATTTGCGCGACATGGGTCTGCCCGTCTGCGACATGTCAGACCAGACGCGAGACCTCGACCGCCGCGCGCACAAAATCGGCGAATAGCGGGTGCGGGTCGAAGGGTTTGGATTTCAGTTCCGGGTGGAATTGCACCCCGATGAACCAGGGGTGGTCTTCCTGCTCGACAATCTCGGGCAGTTTGCCGTCGGGGGACATGCCCGAGAAGATCAGGCCACTGCCTTCAAGCGCCTCACGGAAAGCCGTGTCCACTTCGTAGCGGTGACGGTGGCGTTCCTCGATCCGGGTGCTGCCATAGATTTGCGCCACGCGCGAACCTTCTTTCAGCGTCGCGGAATAGGCTCCCAGTCGCATGGTGCCACCCTTGTCGTCACCAACCTTACGTTCGACCTTGTGGTTGCCCTGCACCCATTCCTTGAGGTGATAGACCACGGGTGTAAAACGGCGCTTGCCGGCCTCATGGTCGAATTCCTCGGACCCGGCATCCGCGATTCCTGCAAGGTTGCGCGCAGCCTCGATGCAGGCCATCTGCATGCCCAGACAGATGCCGAAATAGGGGATCTTCTTGGTCCGCGCATAGGTCGCGGCCTTGATCTTGCCTTCGGTTCCGCGTTCGCCAAACCCACCGGGCACAAGGATCGCGTGGAAATCTTCCAGCGCGTGTCCGGGGTCCTCGCTGTCGAAAACCTGCGCGTCGATCCATTCCACATGCACTTTGACGCGGTTGGCAATCCCACCGTGAACAAGGGCTTCCTTGATCGACTTGTAGGCATCTTCCAGTTGCACATATTTGCCCACGATGGCGATGCGCACCTCGCCTTCGGGGTTTGTCAGCCGGTCCATCACATCTTCCCAGCGGGCCAGATTCGGGCGCGGGGCGGGGTTGATGCCAAAGGCATCCAGCACCGCCTGATCGAGGCCCGCCGCATGATAGGCCAAGGGGGCCTCGTAGATGGACTTCAGGTCATAGGCGGGGATCACCGCGTCGGGCCGGACATTGCAGAACAGCGCGATTTTCTGGCGTTCCTTCTCGGGGATGGGATGTTCGGAGCGGCAGACCAGCACATCGGGCGCAATACCTATGGATTGCAATTCCTTGACCGAGTGTTGCGTGGGTTTGGTCTTCAACTCGCCACTGGCAGCCAAGTAAGGCAGCAGCGTCAGGTGCATGAAGATGCATTGCCCGCGCGGACGCTCATGGCCGAACTGGCGGATTGCCTCGAAGAACGGCAGCCCTTCGATATCACCCACTGTGCCGCCAATCTCGCACAGCATGAAATCGACCTCATCCTCGCCGATGGCGAGGAAATCCTTGATCTCGTTGGTGACATGCGGGATCACCTGAATGGTCTTGCCCAGATAGTCGCCGCGGCGTTCCTTCTCCAGCACGTTCGAATAAATCCGCCCCGAGGATACCGAATCAGTCCGCCGCGCGGCCACACCCGTGAACCGCTCATAATGGCCAAGGTCCAGATCGGTTTCGGCACCGTCATCGGTCACAAACACCTCGCCATGTTCAAAGGGCGACATGGTGCCGGGATCGACGTTCAGATAGGGATCAAGCTTGCGCAGTCGCACTGTGAATCCACGCGCCTGCAGCAACGCGCCGAGTGCTGCCGAGGCAAGCCCCTTGCCCAGACTGGAAACAACACCACCGGTAATGAAAACGTAGCGCGCCATGGTCTATCGACCCCCCGTGAAAACTGAATTGGCTTGGGTCACATGCCAGAAAACAGGCAACCATCACGGGATTTGACAAATACCCGAGTTTTCGTGGCACCGCAAGATGATGGCGCGAAAAAGCTGCACAAGACTACAGATTGTGGCCGACTTAGTCCGTCGGGGGCGGTGCCAGCGTATCGTCAGCCACAGAGGGTGGCAGCAGGCTGTCACCAATGGGCAGTTGTGGGGCGGCAGGTGCACTGGGTGCTGTGGGCGTGCCCAGACGGTCCAGGACCGATGTCGTTGCCGATTGTTGTGCTGCAATCACGGTCAGTGTCAGCGATGTCGCAATGAACGCGATTGCCAGACCCCATGTCAGTTTGGCCATCGCCGTCAGCGGCGGGCGGCCCGCGCCGGGGTTGCCGTCACCGCCACCAATGCCCAGACCGCCCCCTTCGGAGCGCTGCACAAGCACGACGCCGATCAGCGACATCGCCAGCAGAAGATGGACAATCAGAATGACGTTCTGCATCAGGACAACCCGTTTTTCATGTTGCGCCCTACTTAGGGGTTGCGTGCTTGGCCCGCAACCCCCTGCAGCAAGGGCCATGCCCCTAGTTTGTGGTTTTCCACCGCGCGTCAAACCGCTAAGAGGGGCGTCGGTTTGCTGCATCAAAGGAGCCTTGCATGGCCAATGTCGTTGTCGTCGGTGCCCAATGGGGGGACGAAGGGAAAGGCAAGCTCGTTGACTGGCTGTCCGAGCGTGCCGATGTGGTCGTCCGCTTTCAGGGCGGGCACAATGCGGGGCACACGCTGGTCATTGATGGCAAGGTCTACAAGCTGCATGCGCTGCCCTCGGGCGTGGTGCGGGGTGGCAAGCTGTCGGTCATCGGCAATGGCGTGGTGCTGGACCCGTGGCATCTGCTGCGGGAAATCGAGACGATCCGCGCCCAAGGGGTCGAGATCACACCCGAGACACTGATGATCGCGGAAAACACGCCGCTGATCCTGCCATTTCATGGCGAGTTGGACCGCGCCCGCGAAAGCCAGAGCAGTGTCGCGAAGATCGGCACGACCGGGCGCGGGATCGGTCCGGCCTATGAGGACAAGGTTGGCCGCCGTGTGATCCGCGTGGCCGATCTGGCCGATGATGCGACCTTGCAGACCCGCGTGGACCGCGCGCTGGTACATCACAACGCCCTGCGCATCGGGCTGGGCATGGACCCGATCGACCGCGACGGTCTGCTGGCCGCGCTGCGTGCGATTGCGCCCGAGATCCTGCGCTTTGCCGCTCCGGTCTGGAAAGTGCTGAACGACAAGCGCAAGGCAGGCAAGCGTATCCTGTTCGAGGGGGCGCAAGGCGCGTTGCTGGACGTGGATTTCGGCACCTATCCCTTTGTGACCTCGTCCAATGTGATTGCCGGGCAGGCCGCGACGGGCGTTGGCATGGGGCCGGGCGCGATTGATTACGTGCTTGGGATCGTCAAGGCCTACACCACCCGCGTGGGCGAAGGGCCATTCCCGACCGAGTTGCATGACGCCGATGGCGAGAGGCTGGGCCAGCGCGGGCACGAGTTTGGCACCACCACGGGCCGCAAGCGGCGCTGTGGCTGGTTCGATGCCTGTCTGGTACGCCAGACCTGCGCGACCTCGGGCATGAATGGCATCGCGCTGACCAAGCTGGATGTGCTGGACGGGTTCGAGGTGCTGAAAGTCTGCGTCGGTTACCGGCTGGATGGTCAGGTTCTGGACTACCTGCCCACGGCCTCGGATGCCCAGGCGCGCTGCGAGCCGGTTTATGAGGAAATGCCCGGCTGGTCCGAGTCGACCGAAGGCGCGCGCAGTTGGGCCGACCTGCCCGCCAATGCCATCAAGTATGTCCGCCGCATCGAAGAGTTGATCGATTGCCCGGTCGCCCTACTTTCGACCTCACCCGAACGCGAAGACACAATTCTGGTCAAGGACCCGTTTGCAGATTGATGGCACTTTCATGGAAAGCTCGCAGGCGCTGGGCGCTGGTTATTCTCCTGGTGGCCCTGCCGCTGTATATCGTCGTCGCGGTCAATGTGATCGACCTGTTTGACCGCCCGCATTTTCTGGTGGAATTGCTGGTCTATGTCGTGCTGGGTATCCTGTGGGCCTTGCCGCTGAAACGCGTGTTCCGGGGCATCAGCCAGCCCGACCCGGACGTCCCGCCGCCGAAATGAGCCAGGTGTTTGCCACCTGACAGCGTGGTCCCATAGATACCGGAGTCCATCAGTCGCGAAGGACGGTATTGCGGGACCCTTACGGAAGTTCGGAAAAACCCCCGCGCGGAGTGAAGGCCGAAGGCCGCCGCGCATCACCGGGCCGTCCCCGGCACGGCGATTTGGCTGCCTCAGGCGCAAAGGGTACCAAGCCGTCATACGAAATCTTTTGTCAGGTACCCGACCCTAGAGTGGGGTGGTCTGGAACAATTGCACTTTCAGCCCGCCATGCGGAATCAGCGGACCAGGGGTCAGGGTCAGGCCGGTCGCATGGGCCAGTTTGCGGTCTGATGTGACCAGCCCGACGCACCAGCCCTTGAACTCCGCGCGCATCACCTCGCCCAGCTTGGCATAGAGGCCGTAAAGCAGTTTGGCATTACCCAGCCTTGCCCCATAGGGCGGGTTGACCATGACAATGCCGGGCTGCGTGTCGGGGCGGGTCAGGGCGCTGAGGGGTTGGCAGGTGAAACGGGTGCAACCGGCTACGCCTGCCCGCTCGGCATTGCGCGCGCTGTTCTGGATGGCGCCCTGATCGCGGTCAAAGCCGAAAAACTGCAGCGGAACATCGCGCGCCGCTGCCGCGCGCAGTGCGGCACAGGCTACGGGGTCATGGCTTGCCAGATGTTCGAACGCAAAGCTGCGCGACCGGCCAGGGGCCAGCCCGGCGGCGATCTCGGCGGCTTCGATCACGAAGGTGCCCGAGCCACACATCGGGTCCAGCACCGGCTGGCTGCCGTCATAGCCCATCTGGCGCAGGAACAGCGCGGCCATCGTTTCGCGCAAGGGGGCCTTGCCGGTGGCCAGTTTGTGCCCGCGCTTGTGCAACCCCTCGCCCGAGCTATCGAGCGAGAAGGTGACCAGATCATCATCGATCCGTGCCATCAGGCGCAACTCGGCCTCGGCGCTCGGGGGTGCGCCCAGAGTTTCGGTAATCGCGCGCTCGATCCGCTGGGCGGCGGCTTTCTGATGGTAAATCCGCGACCGGGTACAGGTGGCCTCGACCCGAAAGGGCACATCAGGGCGCAAGGTCTCGCCCCATGGAAACTTGCGCGCGCGTTTGTCCAGTTGCGCCAGATGCATCGCACGAAAGGACCCGATGCGCACCAGAACGCGGCTGGCACCGCGCAGCCAGATATTGGCACGCCAAATCTCGGGCCATGTGGCGTCTGTCTCGACTCCGCCCGCAACAGGCTTGGGGTCGGGCAGGCCGAGGGCGCGCGCCTCGTCAGCGAGCGTGGCCTCCAGCCCCGGCAGGCAGGCAAGAAAGATGGGCAGACGTTCAGACATGGCCCCCGATAGGGCGGATCGCGCGGCGATGCGAGGGGAAAACGCCTAGGCCAGCGCGTCCATCTTGTCGGCAAGGGCGATATCCAGATCGGACAGGCCGCCCACATCATGTGTGGTCAGGGTGACGGTGACAGTCTTGTAGACATTCGACCATTCGGGGTGGTGGTTCATCTTCTCTGCCAGCAGGGCGACCTTGGTCATCCAGCCAAAGGCTGCCACGAAATTGGCAAAGACAAATGTTCTGGTGATGGCGTCGCGTCCATCAATCTTTTGCCAGCCTCTGGCAAGTACAGGTGCCAGCATGTCGGGGTCAGTCAGTTTCTCGGCCATGTGAACCTCCTCAGGTGTCTTTGCGAAACGGCGCATATTCGGACAGGGCGCGCATCTCGTAGTCGATGGCGCTGCGCTCTTCTCTCAGGTAGCGGGCAACGGCCTTGTGAAAACCGCTTTCGGGAAAGAAATGCAGCGAGTGGATCTGGCTGGGCAGATATCCGCGCGCCAGTTTGTGGGTGCCCTGTGCGCCCGCCTCGACTCGCGCCAGCCCTTTGGTGATCGCGAAATCCATTGCCTGATAATAGCACAACTCGAAATGCAGACAGGGATGATCCTCGACACAGCCCCAATAGCGCCCATAAAGCGTATCACGCCCGATAAAATTCAGCGCCCCTGCAACCGCGCGCCCGTCACGTTCCGCCAGCACCAGCAGCACATCATCGCGCATGTGGTCCTGCACCAGATCAAAGAACCGGCGGGTCAGATAGGGTGTACCCCATTTGCGCGCACCAGTGTCCTGATAAAACCCCCAGAACGCATCCCAATGCTCGGGGCGCAGGTCATCGCCGGTCAGGTGCCGGATCGTTCCGCCAAAGCTCTGCGCTGTTGCGCGTTCCTTGCGGATTGTCTTGCGCTTGCGCGATGACAGCGCCGCAAGGAAGCCGTCAAAGTCGGTGTATCCGGCGTTTTCCCAGTGAAACTGCTCGGTGACACGATGCAGAAACCCATGCTCTGCACCGCGCGTGGCCTCGTCTTGCGTGCAGAATGTCACATGCGCCGAAGACAGGCGGTTTTCAGCCGCGAGTTGCGCCATTGCCTGCAAGATCGCGGCTGTCCCCTCTGCCTCATGCCCCGCACGGCACAGAAAACGCCGCCCCGTCGCGGGGGTAAACGGTACGGCCAGTTGCAACTTGGGGTAATACCGGCCACCAGATCGCATGTAAGCCTGCGCAAAGGCGTGATCGAAGATGTATTCGCCTTGCGAGTGGCTTTTGGCATAAAGCGGGGCAACGGCGATCAGATCGGACCCGCGATGCACAAGCAGATGGCGCGGTTCCCATCCAGTGCCCACACCGACCGAACGCGACTGTTCCAGCGCGCGCAAAAAGCGGTGGGTCGTGAACGGGTCAATCGCGGGCAGGCCGCCGCCGGAGTTGGCGCAGGCGTCCCAGTCTCCGGGGGATATGTCCCCCAGATCGGAAATGACCGTGACCGAGAGCGCCGCGCCATCCATCACATTGCGGCCAGCATTGCCTCGCCGCCCGATATTTCGCACACACCGGGGCTTTCTTCGGCATGCAAAAGCGTCACCTTGCCATCCTCGACCAGCATCGCATAGCGCTTGGACCGGCCCATCAGCCCCACTGGCGGGGCGTCGAAATCCATACCGATGGATTTGGTGAACGCGCCAGTGCCATCGGCCAGCATGCTCAGCCCGGCCTTGTCCGCACCGGTGGACTCGCCCCATGACTTCATTACGAATGGGTCATTGACGGAAACACAGATGATCTCATCCACCCCCTTGGCAGTCAGCGCATCCTTGGTCCGGATGAAGCTTGGCACATGCGCTGAATGGCAAGTGGGCGTATAAGCGCCGGGCACGGCAAACAGGACGATCTTGCGCCCCTTGGTCAGGCTGGACAACGACACTTCTTCGGGTCCGTTGTCGCCCAGCCGGATCAGCATGGCCTCGGGCAAATTGCCCCCTAGCGTGATTGTCATGGATTGGCTCCTTGGTATGAGTTGGTTATCTGTCGACAGATAGCATTTACCATAAGACTAGCCAGAGGCGAGGAGCGCAAAAAATGCAGAGCGTGGTTGTTGTTGGCGCCGGGCAGGCCGGGGCCTCGCTGGTCGCGAAGTTGCGAAATCTGGGATATGATGGCAAGATCACACTGATCGGTGCCGAACCTGTGCCGCCCTATCAGCGCCCCCCCTTGTCCAAGGCCTATCTTCTGGGCGAGATGGCGCTGGAGCGGTTGTTCCTGCGCCCCGAGAGTTTCTATGCTGACCAGAAGGTTACGCTGCGCCTTGGCGCGCCTGTCCGGTCCATTGACCGCATTGCCCAGACTGTCATGCTGGATGACGAGACCCTGCCCTATGACGCGCTGGTGCTGACAACAGGCTCGCACCCGCGCCGATTGCCTGACGTGATTGGTGGGGCCTTGCCGGGGGTGCATGTCGTGCGCGATCTGGCGGATGTCGATGCAATGGGGCCAGAGTTCGTGCCCGGTCGGTGGGTGGTCATCGTGGGCGGTGGTTATATCGGGCTGGAGGCAGCGGCAGTTGCCGCGAAAAAGGGGCTGGACGTGACCGTGCTGGAAATGGCGCCCCGTATCCTGCAACGTGTCGCGGCACCCGAAACGTCGGACGCCATCCGCGCCCTGCACTTGGAACATGGTGTCAGCATCCGTGAAGGTGTCGGTCTGGCGCGGATCGAAGGCGCGAACCGGGTCGAAGGGGTGACGCTGAGCGATGGCACCAGCCTTGCGGCTGATTTCGTGATCGCCGGTATCGGGATCGCGCCTGCGACGGAACTGGCCGAGGCTGCCGGTCTGATGCTGGAAAACGGTATCATGACGGATGCGCAGGGCCGGACATCGGACCCGCATATCTGGGCGGCGGGCGATTGCGCGTCCTTCCCGTGGCGCGGCGCGCGGCTGCGGCTGGAATCGGTGCAGAACGCTATCGATCAGGCCGAACTTGTGGCTGAAAACTTGTTGGGTGCAGGCAGGGACTATGCGCCCGTGCCATGGTTCTGGTCCGATCAGTATGATCTGAAACTACAGATCGCCGGGCTGAACACGGGCTACGATCATGTTGTGGTCCGCAAGGCCGATGCCACCAGCCATTGGTATTTCGCGGGGGAAAAGCTGCTCGCTGTCGATGCGCTGAATGATCCGCGCGCCTTCATGGTCGGCAAGCGCCTGCTGGAGGCCGGGCGCAGCCCTGATCCTGCGCTTTTGTCGGACCCAGGCACCGATCTCAAGACCCTCTTGCGCGCATGAGGATCATCGGCGGGACAGCACGCGGGCTCAGGCTGGCCGAGATTGGCGCAGGGGATGCGTCTGCGCATTTGCGCCCGACGTCGGACCGGGTGCGCGAGGCGATCTTCAACTTGCTGATCAATGGTGCCGATGCAGTCGAGATCGAGGGCGCGCGCGTGCTGGACCTTTTCGCAGGCACTGGCGCGCTGGGGCTGGAGGCGCTGTCGCGTGGTGCAGCGACTTGCACCTTTGTCGATGACGGGGCTGCGGCGCGCGCGCTCTTGCGCGACAATATCGACCGGATGCGTGCGATGGGACGCACAAAGGTCTTTCGCCGCGATGCCACGCGCTTGGGCGAAAACCGGGGCGCGCCCTTTACGCTGGTTTTCCTTGATCCGCCCTACGGGCAGGGTCTGGGCGCGGCTGCGCTTGCAGCGGCACAAGCCGGCGGATGGCTGGCCCCCGGTGCGCGCATCGTGTGGGAAGAAAACGCCCCGCAACCGGCCCCTCCGGGCTTTCGCCTGCGCGATCAGCGTCGCTATGGCGAAACCCATGTCACATTGCTTGATCACGAGGTCCCGACATGACTCCGAAACTTGTCATTTTCGATTGCGATGGGGTGGTGGTCGACAGCGAACCACTGGCCAATGCCCTTGTGCAGGAAGAACTTGCAAAATCCGGGCTTGATCTGACGATTGCACAGGTGACGGACCTGTTCTTTGGCGGCACGATGGGCGGACTGGCCGAAAAGGCGCGCGCTCTGGGCGCGGATCTGCCCCCCGAATGGGTCGAGCGCAGCTACGCGCGCCTGTTTGCCCGGTTGCGCGAGGGAACGCCATTGATCGCGGGTGTTGCGCCTGTCATTCAGGCGTTGCACGCGCGCCGTCACCCGTTTTGCATCTGCTCGAACGGGCGCCACGCCAAGATGCAGATCACGCTTGGCCAGCACCCGGCACTCTGGGCGCTGTTGCAGGACCGGTTGTTTTCGGTCGAGGATGTCGCCCGCCCCAAACCTGCCCCGGATCTGTTCCTTCATGCAGCAAGCGTCCATTCGGTTGCCCCGCAAGACTGCATCGTGATCGAGGATAGCCCCACCGGCGCGCGCGCTGCGGCCGGTGCGGGCATGCCATGCCTTGGGTTTGCGCCCCACGACACTGGTGCCCGGCTTGCAGAGCATGGCGCGCAGGTATTCCACTGCATGACGGATCTGCCGCGCCTTCTGGCACTCTGATTTCATCTTTGCGCAAATATCCCGGGAGCGCGAGGGCAGAGCCCTCGCTTCTGCCCCCGGACACCTGCGCTACCCCTGCGCCAGTTCACGCGCCTTGGCCACAGTCAGTCCCGGCGACAGGGCGTCCGGGTCCAGCACCAGTTCGATCACGGCAGGCAGCCCTGCTGCCATGGCACGCTCGAAGGCAGGCATGAAATCCTCGGTCCGCTCGACCCGTTCGCCATGTCCGCCATAGGCGCGTGCAAAGGCCGCGTAATCGGGATTGAACATCTGCGTGCCGCTGACACGGCCCGGATAGGTCTTTTCCTGATGCATCCGGATGGTCCCATACTGGCCATTGTTGCACACGATGGTGATGACATTCGCGCCATATTGATGCGCGGTGGACATCTCGTTCAGTGTCATCTGGAAACACCCATCCCCGGCAAAGCAGATCACCGGTCGGTCAGGGTGTTCGAGTTTGGCGGCGATTGCGGCGGGAAAGCCGTAGCCCATAGACCCCGATGTTGGTGCCAGATGCCCCGGAAATGCGCGCGCGCGCAGGTAGCGATGCAGAAAGGCGGCATAATTTCCGGCACCATTCGTGATGATCGCATTCTCGGGCAGGTGTTCGGACAATTGGTGGATGACCTGTTCCAGCTTTACACTACCTGGTGTCTCGCGTGGGGTGACCCAGTCAAGATAATCCGCGCGTGCGGCCTGGGTCCAGTCGGTCCAGTCCGCATGCGCCGGCGCATCGCGTCCCGCGAGTTTCGCGATCACATCGACAGCGGGTGCCACCAGCCCCAGATCGGGACGGAACACGCGGCCCAACTCATCGGGGTCGGGGTAGACGTGGATGATCGTCTTGCCGGGGGCTGCGGGGTCGACCAGTTCATAGCTGCCAGTTGCGATGTCACCCAGCCGCGCGCCAAGAACCAGCAGGCAATCCGCATCGCGCAGGCGCTGGGCAAGCTTCGGATTCATGCCAACGGCCAGATCGCCCGCATAATTGGGGTGACGGTTGTCGATCCGGTCCATCCGTCGGAAGGTAGCGCAGACGGGCAGGTCGAAGCGCGCGGCAAATTCGGCCAACCCTTCGGCAGTTGCGGTTGACCAGATAGACCCGCCCGCGATCACCAGCGGGCGCCTTGCCTTGCACAGCATGTCGAGCACGGCGTCAATCTGCTCGCTGCAGACCGAGGGCGGCGTCGAGGCGACCGGCGCGATATCCGGCACGTCCGCGTGCGCCGACAGCATGTTTTCAGGCAGGGCCAGCACCACAGGGCCGGGGCGGCCCGAGCGCGCCTGATGAAAGGCACGGCTGATATATTCGGGCAGGCGTTCGGTATGGTCCACCTCGGCGGCCCATTTCGCCAGTGGCTTGAAGAATTCGCGGTAATTGACCTCCTGAAACGCTTCGCGATCGCGGTGGCGGTTGTCGATCTGGCCTACGAACAGGATCAGCGGGGTCGAATCCTGTCGTGCGATGTGAATCCCCGAAGAGCCATTGGTCGCCCCCGGCCCGCGCGTGACAAAGGCCACGCCCGGCTGGCCGGTCAGTTTGGCATGGGCTTCAGCCATCATCACGGCGCCGCCTTCGTGGCGGCAGACGATATTTTCGATGCCCGATTCGTATAGCCCGTCCAGTGCTGCGAGAAAGCTCTCGCCGGGCACGGAAAAGACGCGGCGCACGCCCTGCGCTTTCAGTTGATCGACCAGAATCTGCCCGCCATGTCGTTCTGTCATCTTGATCCCTCGCTCGTCATTCTGCCCGATTCTCGGGCATTCGTCTGGCAGGTGCAACCGCTGCGATTGCTTTTCTGAGGTTGGCACTTAGCTATTCGCACGAGTGTGAGAAGGAGAAGACATGCCGGAACTGAGACTGGTGGGTCTGTGCGGATCACTGCGCAAGGACTCGTGGAATCATAAACTGATGCTGGCCGCAGCCGAATCCTTTGGCCCTGCGCAATTTGCCGAAGGCAACCTGCGACTGCCCTTGTTCGACGAAGACCTTGAGAAGCAAGGCATGCCGCAGGCCGTGACAGAGTTGAAGGAGCTTATTCAGAGCGCAGATGCGGTTGTGATCGCCTGTCCCGAATACAACAAGGCCCCGCCGGGCGTGTTGAAGAACGCGCTGGACTGGCTGAGCCGCGGCGGTGCACCCTGGAAGGACAAGCCGGTGGCCATTGTGTCTGCCGCTGCCGGGCGTGCGGGTGGTGAGCGGACACAATTTGCATTGCGGCTCATGATGGTGGCGTTCCGCCCCCATCTGTTGCAGGGCCCCGAGGTGCTGATTGCAAGCCCGGCCAAGGTCTTTGACCAAGACGGTCGCCTGTCGGACGAAACGGCGGTGGAACTGTTGCAGCAGTTGATGGACGGTCTGCGAGAGGCCGCGCTCACGCGGCAATGACGCCTTGACTGCAGCACTGCAGATGAACGTCGTGCGAGAGCGCCATTAAAAAAAGCCATGCGCCCAAGGCGCATGGCTTTTTCTTTCTTTCAGGCTGTGTGTTCAGAACTTGTAGCCAATACCGACACCAGCACCAAAGGACCGGGAATTCAGATTCTGACTGCCAAGCTTGTTGGTGAACCCTGCGCGGATGCCGCCCCGCAGCATGATATTGTCGGTCAGCATGTGATCCACGTCGATCCCGGTGCTTAGGCCAATCGCTGTGTTCGAAGATCCGCCAATCGATGTCCGAGCCAAGCCCGGCCCGACCTTGAAGCTCAGCAGGGTACGCTCATCAGCCGTCAGCTTCATACCATAGGTCAAATGCAGCGCAGCACCCATTTTCAACCGATCACCCGTCGGGATATTGTAGCTCCCAAGGGTTGCCGGGTTGATTTCACCCTCGACGCCGACAACACTTGTGCCCATGTCGAAGCGATAGCCGCCAAAGATGCCGGCAGCGCCGCCGCTCTGGCTGCTGAAGTTGCTGTAGTTGATGGTGCCATAGCCGATTTGTGCACCGATGTAACCGCCAGTCCAGTCAAAACCCGTCACGACCGGCGCAGGCGCTGGTGCCGGAGTTGGTACCACCGTTTCTTGATATTTCACACCGCCGGCCAGTGCCGAGGTTGCTGTGACGGCGGAGAGCAGAGCGATGATTGCAGTGCGTTTCATGTTGGTATCCTTATGTCGCGCATTTGGATCGTATGTGCCTTTGTAACTCTTTTGCGTCAAGAAAGCTCTTATGCATTCACTGTGATTGCGAGTGCCCGATGCTAAGATACCACAATTTAGGCGTGTTTTTGCCAGTTCGCGCAATTGTGCGGGCCTTTGCGATCTGTGGCGCGGCGACATACGACGCGTTCGGGTTGTCAGGTTGCCCAGAGGCACACTGCCGAAACAGGTTTGAATCAGGGTCAGCCCGCGCCTATACAGGCATGACATAACAATAAAGGGCATCAAGATGACCAATCCCACAGCAGCGATGCTTGTGATCGGTGACGAGATTCTATCTGGTCGGACGCGCGATTCGAACATGCATTTTCTTGCAAGGCAGTTGACCGACCGGGGCATCACTCTGGGCGAGGTGCGAATCGTTTCTGATGATCATGACCGGATTGTCGGCGCGCTGGATGATTTGCGGGCCCGATATGACCATGTGTTCACCTCGGGCGGTATCGGGCCGACCCATGATGACATAACAGCCGATGCCGTGGCGGCAGCCTTTGGGGCGATGCTGGATATCCGCGACGATGCGCGCGCCGTGTTGGCGGCACATTACGAACGCACCGGGTTGGAGTTGAACGCCTCGCGCCTGCGCATGGCGCGTATCCCCGAGGGCGCGGAGTTGATCGAAAATCCGGTTTCGGCCGCGCCGGGCTTCACTCTGGGGAATGTGCATGTGATGGCCGGCGTGCCTGCCGTGTTCGAGGCAATGGCAGTTTCGGTACTCTCGCGCATCGCAGGGGGGCAGGCTTTGTATAGTCAGAGCCTGACGATCCAGCGCGGCGAGGGTGAAATCGCAAGCGATCTGGCGACCTTGGCCAAGGCACACCCTGACCTGTCCATCGGCTGTTACCCGTTTCAGCGCGATGGGGTGTTTGGCGCGACCGTCGTGGTGCGTGGTGCCGAGAAAACTCAGGTGGATGCGGTGCTTGTCCGGCTGGGCGTGTTGTTCCCCGAGGCGATTGCATGAACACGCCCACCCCGGCAACGCTGTTTGCGGTGCTGGACGCAACATGGCCTGCGCATGGCATCACCGAGCATGCAGGTTGGCTGCTGCGCGATGGCGCAGGGGGCGGAAAGCGTGTTTCCGCGGCCAGCCCACTGGAAAGCGGTGCCGATATCGGCGAAGCCGAGGTCTGGATGCAGGGGCAGGGCACGCGCGCGCTGTTTCGACTGACACCCGCCGACACGGCGCTGGATGCGGCGCTGGCCCTGCGCGGATATGCCCTGCTGGACCCGACCATCCTCTATGCCGCGCCAGTCGCCGCGCTTGCCGAGAAACCCCCGAGTGTGAGCCTGTTCGACATCTGGCCACCGCTTGCAATCATGCGCGAGATCTGGGCGGCCGGGGGCATCACTGCGCCGCGCCTTGCAGTCATGGCACGTGCATCCACACCCATGACCGGCCTGATCGCGCGGCGCAACGACCGTGCCGCTGGTGTGGCTTTTTGCGCGCTCCATCAGGGTGTTGCCATGCTGCACGCGGTCGAGGTCGCGCCTGCGATGCGCCATCGGGGCGTGGGGCGGCTGATCCTGCGCGGGGCCGCATATTGGGCGCAACAGCAGGGCGGAGAATGGCTGGCGCTGGCTGTGACCGAAGCCAATACTGGCGCACGCGCGCTCTATGAGGGCGCAGGCATGGTGCCTGTCACCCGCTATCACTATCGGGAGAAACATGATGACGCAGCAGGTAACACGGCTTGATCTGCCGCCGGTAGACCCGCTTCCGGAGCGGACGCAGAAATATCTGGAGATATGCGAGGAAAAGCTTGGGATAGTGCCCAATGTCTTGCGCGCCTATCTGTTCGATCTTGCCAAATTCGACGCCTTTGTGGGCATGTATAATGATCTGATGCTGAGCGAAAGCGGGCTGACAAAGCTGGAACGCGAGATGATTGCCGTGGTCGTCTCGTCCATCAACCGATGCTGGTATTGTCAGGTCGCCCATGGTGCGGCCGTGCGCGAATTGTCAGGCGACCCGGCGCTGGGCGAGGCGATGGTCATGAATTACCGCGTAGCGCCGCTGGAGGCGCGCACCCGCGCCATGCTGGATTTTGCGGCACTGGTGACCGAATCCAGCGCCAAGGTCAGTGAGGCGGATCGCGAGGGTTTGCGCGGACACGGATTTTCGGACCGCGACATTTTCGATATCATCGCCGTGGCGGGCTTTTTCTCGATGTCGAACCGGGTGGCCTCGGCCACCGGGATGGAGCCTAATCCCGAATATCACGGCACGGCGCGGGAATGACCTGCGAGGCCAGGCATTGTTGCAGCGTTGAGTTGAGTATTTCTGGCAAGATGAAACGGGCAGGTCTGCTCAGGGGTTGGCCTTGTCGAACAGGCCCGTGACGGATCGGGACATGATTGCGCTGGTGCGTGGGCGCTGTAGCGCATGAAAGGGCAGGGGGCGGCAGACATCCATCGCCGCGATTCCCAGACGGGCAGTCAGCGCCCCGTTGACCACCCCTTCGCCAAAGCGGCGCGACAGTTTCGACAGCACCGACCCCGAGGCGACAGACCCGATCATGTCCTCGCCTACGGCCACCGCGCCTGTCGCGATCAGATGGGTTATGACCCCGCGCATCAGGCGGATATTGCCCAGTGTACCGGTGCGCCCGCCGTAGATTTCCGCGACGCGGCGGATCATGCGCA
>SKRW01000085.1 GCA_007118295.1 Paracoccaceae bacterium
CCGAAGGACACAAGCGCCCAGATCACCATGCAGATGGTGATGATGCGCACATTGGCCTTCCAGTAGTCGTCCGTCGATTTGTCTGACATGTGACGTCTCCCAGTTTCCTCCTGTGCCAGCCCCCTCATGGGACCGGCTTCCTCTCGTTCCTCCCGCCATGCCGTCAGACATGAGACAGGGGCTTGCAGGGCGCATGTTGCGCGCTGCATTCAGGCACCGTCAGGTGCCAGACCGGTTGCCCGGATTTCTCAGGCGGCGATGCCTTCGACAATCGCCGCCAGATCTTGCGCGATGCGGTCAATCTCGCCCATCGCATCGACACGGCGCAATGCGCCCTGCCCCTCGTAATAGCTGATCAGCGGCGCGGTTTGCGCATGATAGGCTTCCAGCCGCGCGCCAACGGTTTCCGCGTTGTCATCCGCCCGGCGCTTGAATTCCGTGCTGCCGCATTTGTCGCAAACGCCCGCGACGGCAGGCTGCTTGAAGCTGTCATGGTAGCCTTCACCGCAATTCGCGCAGGTGTAGCGGCCAGAGACACGCTCGACCATCGCCGCGTCATCGACTTCCAGCGAGATCGCAGCGCCGATGCTCATGCCCAGTTCGGCCAGCAACTCGTCCAGCGACGCGGCCTGGCCCGCAGTGCGCGGAAAGCCGTCGAGGATGGCACCCTTGCCCATGTCGGGCTCGTTCATGCGGTCCTTCAGGATCGCAAGCACGATCTCGTCGCTGACCAGTTGGCCCGCTTCCATGACGGCCTTGGCTGCCTTGCCTGCTTCGGTGCCCGCAGCGACAGCGGCGCGCAGCAGATCACCCGTGGAAAGCTGCACCAGACCGAATTTCTCTTCCAGCATGCGCGCTTGGGTGCCTTTGCCTGCCCCCGGAGGGCCAAGCAGGATCAGAACGGCGGGTTTTGTCATCGTGTCCACCATTCCTTTCAGGCCCGGTTCATACGGTTTTCGATCAGGTCATCGACCACGGCCGGTTCGGCCAGTGTCGATGTATCGCCCAAAGCGCCATAATCATTTTCGGCGATCTTGCGCAGGATGCGACGCATGATCTTGCCCGAGCGTGTTTTCGGCAGGCCCGGTGCCCACTGGATCAGGTCCGGGCTGGCAATCGGTCCGATTTCCTGACGCACCCATTTCACCAGATCCTTGCGCAGATCATCGGTCGGCGCGACCCCGTTCATCAGCGTGACATAGGCATAGATGCCCTGCCCCTTGATGTCATGCGGGTAGCCCACCACGGCGGCTTCGGCCACGGATTCATGCGCCACCAGCGCGGATTCGACCTCTGCCGTGCCCATGCGGTGCCCCGAGACGTTGATCACGTCATCGACGCGGCCAGTAATCCAGTAATAGCCATCTGCATCGCGGCGGCACCCATCACCGGTAAAATAGTAGCCCTTGTACTGGGTAAAATAGGCTTCCTCGAACCGCGCGTGATCTTCCCACAAGGTGCGCATCTGACCCGGCCAGCTATCCTTGATACACAAGACGCCTTCGGCTTGCGTCGCAGATTGCAACTCGGCAGTCGCGGCGTCCAGAATGACAGGTTGCACCCCAAAGAACGGCTTGGTGGCCGATCCGGGCTTTGCCGCAATCGCGCCCGGCAGCGCAGTAATCATGTGGCCGCCGGTTTCGGTCTGCCAGAAGGTATCGACAATCGGGCAGCGCCCCTTGCCGACATGCGTGTTATACCAGTTCCACGCTTCGGGGTTGATCGGCTCGCCCACAGAGCCCAGCAATTTCAGCGACGACAAGTCATGCTTTTCAACCCATTCCGTCCCCTGCCCCATCAGCGCACGAATCGCCGTGGGGGCGGTGTAGAACTGGTTGACCTTGTGCTTGGCACAAACTTCCCAGAAGCGGCCCGCGTCAGGATAGGTCGGGACACCCTCGAACATCAGCGTCGTCGCGCCATTCGCAAGCGGCCCGTAGATGATGTAGCTGTGCCCGGTGACCCAGCCCACATCGGCAGTGCACCAGAAAACATCACCGTCATGGTAGTCAAAGGTCATCTGCTGCGTCATCGACGCATAGACCAGATACCCGCCCGAGGTATGCACAACCCCCTTGGGTTTGCCGGTAGACCCCGACGTGTAGAGGATGAACAGCGGATCTTCGGCGCCCACTTCGGTCGGCGCACATTCCGCACTGGCGGCGGCCATCTCGGCCTTCACATCAATGTCGCGCCCGTCAACCCAGGTGGTCTGGTCACCAGTATGCTTGACGACAAGGCATTTCACCTTGTCCGAGCAATGCTGCAACGCCTTGTCAGTATTGGTTTTCAACGGGGTGCGGCGTCCACCACGGGGCGCGCTGTCTGCGGTGATGACAGCTTTTGCACCGCTGCCATTGATCCTGTCTGCCAGTGCATCGGGCGAAAAGCCCGCGAAAACGATGGAATGAATAGCCCCGATCCGCGCGCAAGCCAGCATGGCATAGGCGGCCTCGGGGATCATGGGCAGATACAGCACCACGCGGTCGCCCTTGGTCACGCCCTGGGCCTTTAGGACATTGGCCATCCGGCTGACCTGTTCCAGCAATTCGCGATAGGTGATGTGTTGCGCGGGCGTCGCGGGGTCATCGGGCTCCCAGATGATTGCGGTCTGATCGCCACGCGTCGGGATATGGCGGTCGATGCAATTGGCGGCCACGTTCAGCGTGCCGTCTTCATACCACTTGATATCAACCTTGCCGAATTCGAAAGATGTATTCTTGACCTTGGTATAGGGCTTGATCCAGTCGATGCGCTTGCCCTGCTCCCCCCAGAACGCCTCGGGGTCGGCGACAGACGCGGCATACATCTCTTCGTATTTGGCAGCATCGACATGGGCATTCGCGACGAACTCGTCAGAAGCCGGATAGATCTCGGACATGAAAACTCCTCCAGTGACGGGGTCGGGCAGGACCAACACGCCCCGACACTCCCCCCTTGAATTCTCGACGCCAGATTACGCGACGTCACACTTCCCCGACACACTTGTAACACAATCGTCAACGAATGTGTAACATTTTTTAATCTAACGATTTTTTTGTAAACTTATTCACAGGTTTGCCGTAAAATCTGTCAATGCATTTTCGCTGCGCTGCAGAGTGGCAAGGAAAACATGGGCTTCGCCCCTCGCCGGTGCCGACACCGATAGCAGATGCGCTACCGCCTTGTGGAACACTGTTCGCATGTGTGAGCGCAAACACCACCTGCGCCATTTTCGTGCGAAAGTTGCCGCCTATGTGAAATATTGTGATTCGGCTGCCAGAGTCGATACCTGCATCGCAGTCCGGTGCCGCAATCTTGCATCCGGTGGCGTGACGCAGCACAGTGCCGCAAGGCCCCGAAACAGGCAGGACCGCATGCCCCCACCCGAAACGCCCCCTATCGCCCATGCCGCGCCGGACCGGGATGCGATCAGGGCCTATCTCGACACGCTGTTCGCGCGGATCGATGCCGCACACCCACCGGACCTGCCGACAACGCTGATCAGTGGCGCGATCCGCTGCGGCAAGACGCGTGTGGCCCAGCGACTGGCCGAAGCAACAGGTCTGGTCAGGCTGGAGACGGATGAGATCCGCAATGCCCTGATCACCGGATTGTCCGAACGCGACAAGCGGCGTGTGGTGAAATATGTGTATCGTCGGTTGCTGCTGCGCTTTCCGCGCGGTGTGCTGATCGATGGCACCGCGCTGATGGATGACCCGTGCGAATTGCCGCTATGGGCCTGCCAGCGCGGTATGCTGTTTTTCACCATCGGCTACAGCGAGGGCACGGTCGCGGACAAGACCCGCGACCTGCTGGCCTTTCGCAGCCAGAACCGCTGCTGGACACATAAGCTGACGGATGATGCGGGTGTGCCCCGACTGGCGCGGCAGATCATCCGGCGCAGCAAACAGTTGCATGCCTATTGCGCGGCGCATGACCTGCCCTATCACCACCTCGATTCCGGGCAGTTTTACCGCGAGCGGGATCGCATCGCCGCCGAGATAGAGGGCGTGGTACGCGCGCACGCCAAAGACGCGCCATCCGGGCTGATGGCGCGCCTGAAATTCTGGAACTAGGCCCGGTCAGAGCGGACGGTCCACCCGCACCGTCACAAGCGCGCGCCCCCGCGTGGCCTGTGGCCAGCGCAGCCGCACCTGATCACTGTTCGGGCCTTGCGAGGTCTGCGCATAAGGCATCTCGTAGCGGATGGTATTACTTGCATCGCGCGCGGGTTCTTCCATCACGAGTGAACTGACGGTGCGGGCCCGCCCGCCAAAAGGCAGCTTGCCACCCGTGCTGATGGTCCAGTTGGTCGCTTCGCTGTTCTGGTCATGGATGATGACTGCGGGGCTTTCCGCCGGGAAATCAACGCCGTTATAGGCGTTGTTTTCAAAGATGACATTGCGGAAGCGGCTGTAGTCCAGCCCGGCAAAAGTGGTATCGACCGCATCCACCCGGTCGATCCGACCATTGATGGTGCGAAACACATTGCCCGAAATCTGCAGCCCCTGGATGAACTGCCCTGGCCCCAACGGACGAAACACGATCCAGTTGAACCAGGGCGCGACATCGTTGCAGGTAAAGATATTGCCCGTGATCGTCAGCCCGCCAAAGGAAAAGCCAGACGAGAACGCCGGTTCCGCCGAATGCTCGTTCGACATCTCGATAGAGGAATTGTCGATGTAATTTCCGGTGATCGTGGTCTTGATGTTGCCGCCCGTCAGGATCAGCCCGGCTTGTCGCGGGCTCTGGCTCAGGTTGTCGCCCCCGAAGAAATGGTTGCCGATGATCACATGCCCGGACCCGTTCATCACGCCAAAATGCGCCCAGAGCGATGCGCGATTGTTGCGGATCTTGGCGTCATTTCCATTGACGTTGAAGGCCACGACCGTGCGGTCCGTGGCAGGCAGCGGCTGTTGCGAACTGCGGAACTGACAATTGTCGATCCAGATCCCCTGACATGCCTGCCCGATCGAAGTGATGGCCCGGTCGCGCGGGCGGTCAAATTCGCAGTTCATGAAGCGCAGGATGCGTCCGTCCTCGGGCAGCAGGACGCTGGAACAGCGCCCCCGGCACCGGAACTCGATGCCATGTATCTCGAAATTGCGCAGCCCGGAAAAGCCCGAGAAATCGAGCATGTACTGATACCGCTCGAAGGTGAAGTTCTGTGTGCCCGACCCGCCATGCAGCGGCTGGCTCAGGACAACGCGGCTGGATCCTGTGTTGCGGCTGCGCACATAGATTTCACGCCCGACCCCCACACCGCTGACCCGTGCACCAACCGGCACGCCTGCGACATTTGTGATATTGTCCAGCCGCAGCGGGGTGCTGACCGAATAGGTGGCCATGCGGGTAACACTCACTGTTTCCCAGGCCGGTGTGTCCAGCGCATCAAGCTGTCCGTTCACGATCACCCGTCGCGCCGAATAGTCATCCGATCCGGCCAGCGCGAACATATCAACCGGCGCACTCAGCGCGACGCGACGCCCCTTCAGATCAAAGGTCGTGTGCTGATTGGTGGCAAACAACGCCTGCACCCCCTTGCGAAAGGCTGTTTCGCCATTGCCGAATGCAGCCTCGTAGGCGGGGAAATCAAAATTCTGCTGCAGGATCAGCACGGCATCGTCCGGCATGGTGATGGTGCCGCGACATTCGACCGGGATCGGGATGGTCAGGTCCGAGCCGATCAGATACGTCCCCTCGGACACCAGCAGCCTGCGCCCACCCGCCGCTGCAATCGCAGCGGCAAAGGCCGCGCGATCATCGGTCGTTCCATCACCGACGGCCCCGAAATCGCGCACATCGACCAGCCCCACCAGATCGCCGGTGTAGAAGCTGGTCACATCCTCGATGATCAGGTCATCAATCCGCACCACCCCCCCGGTCGGCCCCGTCAGGTCCAGCCCGAAATGCGCGAACGTAACCGATGTCGGCCAGACCATATCGACACCGGGCCGCGCGCCAGTGCCGATAATCGCCGACACCTCGACAATGGCACCGTAATCTGCAAGCGACGTGACCGGCCCAGTGGTGGTTATACCCGTCACCTGCGCATTGGCGGAATTTCCGGCCCATGCCGCAATCGCGACATTGGGCAGCATGCCGCTGATTGCCTTGATCCGTGCGCGGACACGCAGATAGGTTCCCGGCAGGATCGGCACCTCGCCCATCCAGCGCAGGCGCGTGGTGGCGCTGAGTTTCTGGATCTCCAGCGCGCTGCCAAAATCAGGGTCCGTCGGCACAAGGGCCGCAAAGGCGGCATCATCATAGGTCGGTGTTCCGGGGCGCCCGGTGGTCTGGGACCAGACATCCAGCCCGGCAGCGAAAGGCGGCGGCATGATCGCCAGCCCCTGAGTAACGGCCATGTTCATATAGGAACCCTCTTGTCATTCGATCTGAGACAGGCATCAACGAGCCCGACGGGGGTGCCCCGCCAGCCCCGGTTTCCGCCGGATCGGACAAGATTTACGCAAAAGCCGTTAAACCGCGCTGAGGTGAGCGTGCGCTGCCTTTCAGGCCCCGACCTCGGGGGCCCGCAGCAACTGCACGCCGTTGATCTGCCAGCCCTGATCGGTCTCGATCATCTGATAGGCCAGCATGTGCACGCGGCCCGCAGCGTCCCGGATCATGACACGCTGCATGACCTGCCCATCGATCTGGCGCTGGTCCAGCATGGTCACCTGATCGGGGCGATGCACCATCGGGTAACCGTTGCGCACCATCTGGCCAAAACGCTCGGACGTGCCGAACAGGCGCTTTATGTTGGGACTGGCATGGGTAAAGGCTTCGTCGAAATCATCTGCCAAAAAGGCCGCAAGCTGATCCGAGATGACACGCTGGACGGGATCGTCCTGCGCATGGCCGGGCGCGGCAAGGGTCAGGCAGAGGGCGAGGGTCGCGAGTGTCAGGCGCATTGGCGTTTCCTCCTGAACAGGCTACGCATGATGTGCCGGTTCGGATCACAAGCCGCGCATTGTATTGCCGCGACATCGCACTGGGCCTAATTTGGCCCCATGTCACTGGCCGCCCGAAAGTCCGACCGCTCGACCAATGCCGCGCTGCGGCGTGTGCTGCGCGCGCGCGCCCAGCGCGGGTTGCGCGAAATCGAGGCGCGGGGTGCCGATGCCAGCACGCACGAGTTGCGCAAGCGCGTCAAGGAGGTGCGCGGACTGCTGCACCTGCTGCGTCCGGGGCTGCAAGGGGGCAAGGCGCTGGATCGCAGCCTGCGCGATGCGGCGCGGATGCTTGCGCCGCGCCGCGATCTTGAAGTGATGCTGACAACCTTCGACGGCCTGACCGCGCGGCTGCGCGCACCGCAGGACTTCGCCGGACTGCGCTGGCATATTATCGATGTTGCACGCAAGACGCCCGCTTCGGACCAGAAAGCAGCGATCAGGAATTATTCCAGAATTTTCATTGCGTTTGATACGAAAGTGAATTCACTTGTCTTGCGTGACAAGGCGTCACGCCTAATGTGGATGGGCATTTTATCAACACTGACCCGCGCGCAGGCTCTTCAGAAAATGGCGCAACACGCCGCCAACACCGATCTGGACGCCACCCCGTTTCACGACTGGCGAAAGGCAGTCAAGCAGCATTGGTATCAGGCGCGGTTTCTGGAAAAGATCGCACCTGCAAAGATGAAGGCGCATGTCGCACGGATCGACGCGCTGGGCGAGATACTGGGCGATCACAATGATCTGGATGTGCTGGCCACATTCCTCAACACACGTCCGGATCTGTCTGACGCCGATACACGCGCGCTGACCATCTTCAACCGCCACATGATGGACCACCGCCGCACGCTGGCCGCCAATGCGCTGTTGCAGGCAGAAACCGCCCTTGGCACGCCGCCCAAGCGGCTGGTAGGCAGATGGCAAGGCCAGTGGCGTTGCTGGCGAAAGGGTTAGCCGTCATCCTGACCGCAAGTCGCAGCACGGGGACCCGGTCCGAACACAGGTACCCCGTTCAGACCAGTTCGCCCGCCAAGGCCCGTTCAATCAGCGCGACAGTCTCGCCAACGCCATAAAGCGCGATGAACGCCCCGAAACGTGGCCCCTGCGACTGCCCCAGAAGCACCTCGTAGAGCGCGCGGAACCAGTCGCGCAGGTTCTCGAACCCATGCGCCTTGCCGATCGAGAATGCCAGCGTCTGCAAGGCTTCGTCCTCGACCGGGCCATCCCAGTCGCGCAAACGGGCGGCCATATCCTCCAGCGCGGCGCGCTCGCGGTCGTCCGGCAGACGGAACGCGCGGGTCGGCGCAACGAAATCCTCGAAATAGCGCAGCGCAAAGCCTGCGGCCTGATCAAGGTCGGGGTGGGTCTCGGGGCTGGCATCGGGGGCATAGCGCTGGATAAAGCCCCACAGCCCATCCTTGCCAGTCGCGCCTGCGACCGAAGCCAGATTGAGCAACATGGCGAAACTGACCACCATGTTCGACACCGGCGGCTGGCCACCATGGATGTGCCAGACCGGGTTCGCGGCCTGCTGCTCGGGCGTCTGGTCGGGATAGGCGCGCAATTGCTGGTGGTATTCATCCACCGCCTTGGGGATCACATCCCAGGACAGCCGCTTGGCGGTGCGGGGCTTCAGGAACATGTAGTAGGACAGACTCTCGGTCGAGGCATAGGTCAGCCATTCATCGATGGTCAGCCCGTTGCCCTTGGATTTCGAGATCTTCTCGCCATTTTCGTCCAGAAACAGTTCGTAGACGTAGTGCTCGGGCTTCCGACCACCCAGGATCTCGCAAATCCGATCATAGATCGGTGTATTGGTGGAGTGATCCTTGCCATACATCTCGAAATCCACGTCCAGCGCGGCCCAGCGCGCGCCGAAATCGGGCTTCCATTGCAGCTTGACGTTGCCGCCGGTCACGGGAAGCGTCCATTCGCGGCCGTCCTCGTCATCGAATGTGATCTCGCCTTTCGCGCCGTCCACATGCTTCATGGGCACATAGAGCACCCGGCCCGTTTCCGGGTGGATCGGCAGAAATATGGAATAGGTCTGCTGGCGTTCCTCACGCAGGGATTTCAGCATGACGGCCATCACGTCATCATAGCGTTCGGCGGCGCGGCGCAGCACCGTATCGAACTGTCCGGATTTGTAGAACTCGGTCGCGCTGATGAACTCGTATTCAAAGCCGAACGTGTCCAGAAACCGGCGCAGCATAGCGTTGTTGTGGTGGCCATAGCTGTCATGCGTGCCATATGGATCAGGCACCGAGGTCAGCGGCCTTTGCAGATGTTCGCGCAACGCAACCGGGTCGGGGACATTCTCGGGCACCTTGCGCATCCCGTCGAGGTCATCCGAGAAACAGATCAACCGTGTCGGAATATCGCTGATCTCGGCCAATGCGCGGCGGATCATTGTCGTGCGCGCCACTTCCCCAAAGGTGCCGATATGCGGCAGCCCCGACGGGCCATACCCGGTCTCGAACAGGATATAGCCCTTTTCCGGGGTCTCGCCCTTGTAGCGCGCCAGCAATTTGCGGGCCTCCTCGAAAGGCCATGCTTTGGAAGTCAGGGCAGCGTCGCGCAGGGGGGACATGGGCGGGGTCACTTCTTTGTGGCTGACAGAAGCCCGGTTCCTATTGCCGATACTGACCCACGTCAATATTCTGCGCCGCAAAATACCTTACAGGATACCCACATGCGTGCGCCCCTTCCACTTTTGACATCACAGGATTCGCTGGTGGCACTGATGATCGCTGTTTCGGCGGCGGATAGCGAGATCCGCACCGCCGAACTGGTTGCCATTCAGGCGCTGGTCAATCATCTGCCGATCTTTGCCGATTACGACGCAGACCGGATCAAGACTGTCGCGCAGACTGTCTTTGACCTGTTCGAAGAAGAAGACGGCCTTGATGCGCTGTTCGGACTGATCCGCGACAGCCTGCCCGAGCGGCTGCACGAAACCGCCTATGCGCTGGCCTGCGATGTGGCGGCGGCAGATGGGCTGCTGGCCCAGCCCGAGTTGCGCCTGCTGGAAGAGATCCGCCACGAGTTGCAGGTGGACCGACTGCATGCTGCCGCCATCGAGCGCGGCGCGCGGGCGCGGCATATGCGGGTCTGAGCGCAGCCTCCTGCAACCAGCCAGAACGCCTGATCGCGGCTTGGCACAGGCATTGCGCGGCGATCAGGCTTGCACGGCTGCGCGCAGCAGGCGATACCCGTGGCACTGTGGCAAGGGGGGCGTAGGAGAGCATGTCATCTGATCTGCAATGGCGGGTATGGGGCCTCGCGGCGCTGGGGTTTGTCGCGTTGCTATGGTTGCTGGGGGATATGCTTGTGCCCTTTGTCACGGGCGCAGCGATTGCCTATTTCCTCAATCCAGTCGTTTCGCGGCTGACGGGGGCAGGCATGCCACGCGCGCTGGCAGTGACACTGTTGATGCTGGCCGTGATCGGGGTCGTCGTGTTGGCGGGGCTGCTGATCATCCCCGCTGTAGTAACGCAGATGGTCCAGCTTACCGAGGCCGCACCGGAGCTGTTGGCGCAGTTGCAGGAGTTTTTGCGCGCGCGCTTTCCCGACTCCGACGCACTGGAGGATACGGTGAAATCCTCGCTTGTGGCGATGGGTGACACGATCCGCGACCGTGGTGCAGAACTGGCGCAGGGGGTGTTGCGATCGGTGTCCGGGCTGGTCAGCACGCTGATCTTTCTGGTCATCACCCCTGTCGTCGCGTTCTATCTGTTGCTGGACTGGCCGCGCGTGGTCGAAGGCGCTGACGACCTATTGCCACGCCAGCACGCACCAGTCATCCGCGATCTGGCCAATGATATTGACCGCTCGATTGCCGGATTCGTGCGCGGACAGGTCACGGTCTGCCTGATCCTCGCGGCCTATTATGCCACGGCACTTGGGTTGGTGGGGCTGCAATTCGGATTGGCGATTGGTGTCATTGCGGGGCTGATCTCGTTCATCCCCTATATTGGCGCGATTGTGGGTGGCGTATTGGCCATCGGGGTGGCCCTTTGGCAGTTCTGGGGCGAGCCGGGGTCGATTGCGGCGGTGCTGGTCATCTTTGCTGTGGGCCAGGTGCTGGAAGGCAATGTGCTTGTGCCGCGGATCGTGGGCAATTCGGTTAGGTTGCATCCGGTGTGGCTGCTGTTTGCCGTGTCGGCCTTTGGCATGCTGTTCGGCTTTACCGGCATGCTGGTGGCTGTGCCGCTGGCAGCCTCGATCGGGGTGCTGGTGCGCTTTGGGTTGGCACAATACCGCGACAGCCGCCTGTACCAGCCCGACCCGGCGCCCCCGGACGAGGACAGCAAGCAATGACACACGCGCAACAGATGCCGATGCCGCTTGCGTTGCCGGTGCGCCTGACGCGCGCGGATTTCAAGGTCGCGCCCTGCAACGCGGCGGCCCTTGCCATGCTTGAGCAAGGCGAATGGCCGCAGGGCAAGCTGGTGCTGACCGGACCGGAAGGGTCGGGCAAGACCCATTTGCTGCATGTCTGGGCCGGTGCGCGAAACGCAGTGCTTCTGGACGGCGCAGTGCTGGGGGCCGCCGATATTGCCGCCATCGCGGCGCAAGGGGCTGTTGCGGTTGACGGGGCATCGGATGTGGCAGGGAATACCGCGTCCGAGACGGCGCTGTTTCACCTGCACAACCTGCTGGCGGCACAGGGCGGGCAATTGCTGCTTGCTGCACGCGCGCCGGTGCGCGACTGGGGCATCGTACTGCCCGATCTGGCCTCACGCTTGCAGGCAGCGGCCCATATCGGCCTTGGTGCGCCCGATGATGCATTGCTGGCGGCCGTGTTGGGCAAGCTGTTCACCGACCGCCAACTCGGCGTGCCCGATGCGCTGATCCCCTTTCTGCTGGCCCGCATGACACGCTCGCTTGCGGCAGCGCAGCGCCTTGTGGCGCGGCTGGATGCTGAATCAATGTCCCGCAAGAAGCCTGTCACAGTGAAGCTGGCTGCAGATGTCATGCAGATGTCACTGGACTTCGAGTAACTTTACGCAGGGATTATCACTTGTTTCGGTGTCGGGTGCCGCTTACCTTGCGTCTATCCCTTTGCATTGGAGGCCGAATTGTTTCGTATCGCTGCCGCAGTTCTCGTAACATTCCTGACACTTGGATCAGTTCCTCTGGCAGCGATGGACACGCGTGAGATATCAGGCCAGATCACGGTATTGGAACGCATGGCGCTGGACGAAGACACCATGATTCTGGTGGACCTGTCCAATGAAATGGATACAAATCTGGCCAGCTTGCGCGCCCTGACAGAAGGCCGTCAAAGTCCGTTCGCGTTCAGCGTTTCCGGGCCGGTCGATGCGGGGCTTGTGCTGCGCGTGGGCCTGCGCGGGCAGGGTGACACCTTCTGGCTGAGCGAGCCTGTCGCCATTCCGCCGGGTAGCGATGACGTGGATCTTGGAAGCATCCGCGCCCTGCGTACGCCCCAGATGGGCTTTGCCTCGCTGCTGACATGCGGCAACCAGTTGTTCGAGGTCGGTTTCCTGCCCGAAGAAGTGCGCCTGCGCCTGAATGAACAGGTGATCACGATGCAGGCACAGCCTGCGGCCTCGGGGTCGCTGTATGTTGCAGCGGACAACCCGGCAACCTCGATCCACCTCAGAGGCGACTCGGCGCTGGTGCGTATTGACGGTGCGGAATTGTCGGAATGCGCCCTGATTCACCCCCAAACCAACATCACCCAAGGTGTCTGGAACATAAGCGCCATTGGCGAGACACCGACGCTGTTTCCCTCGCGGACGGAATTGGTCTTCTACCCTGACGGGCGCATGGCGGCCTCGGTCGGGTGCAACCGCATGGTCGGGGTCTACCGGCGTCACGGGGGCATTCTGTCTTTTGGGCGCGTGGCAAGCACCATGATGGCCTGCCCCGAGGGGCTGAGCGCGCAGGAACACAGCTTTGCGTTGACCCTGCCAAGGGTTGATGGCTTTACGCTGGACAGTGACTCTGGGCGTCTGACATTGCTGTCAGGCGGCAAGCCGGTTCTGCGCGCGCGAAAATAGCGACGATCTGCATAAGGACGGTGCAATGCCCCGCATGCGCCGATACAGGACTGACATGAAATATGGACATTCAGCGGCCATGAGCGACACTGCAAAACCGCCCCAGCCGTCAGCCCCGTCCGGGGCCGCGCAGGCCGCAACCGCCGCGACATCGGGGGGCGTGGCACACGGCACAGCAGACGCGCGCCCGGCACTGGCCATGGCACCGGAAACAAGCTCCGACTTCCTGAACGCCCCATTCCCCGAGCCGATCACGATAGAGGGGTTCGACCCCACTGGCCCTGACCGATTTTTCAACCGCGAACTGTCTTGGCTGGCGTTCAACTGGCGCGTGCTGGAAGAGGCGGTCAACCCGCGCGTGCCCCTGTTGGAACGCGTGCGGTTCCTGTCAATCTCGGCCACCAATCTGGACGAGTTTTACACTGTCCGTGTCGCTGGTCTGCGCGAACTGGCACGGGCAGGCAATACCACGCCGTCAGATGACGGGCGCATCCCTGCCGAGCAGTTGCTGCTGATCCATGACGACGCGCGACGCCTGATGGAGTATCAGCAAGAAATCTGGTCCGTCTTGCTGAACGATCTGGCCGAAGCCGGGATCGTCCTGCTGACCCATCGCGACCTGCATGAAGCAGACCGCGCGCAATTGCGTGACTATTTCCTCGCGCATGTGTTTCCGGTGCTTTCGCCGCTGGCCATTGACCCGGCGCACCCGTTCCCCTTTATCCCCAATGCCGGGTTTTCGTTGGCGCTGGAACTGGAAGACAAGCGCGGGCGCAAGCTGAGTGCGCTGGTCCCGATTCCCAGCCAGATCGACCGCTTTGTCCGTCTAGGTTCGGACCCAATCCGCATGCTGCCGCTGGAAGAACTGGTGCTGGCCGAAATGGACAGCCTATTTCCCGGCTACCGCCTGCTTGGGTCCTGCACGTTTTCGGTCCTGCGCGACAGCGATCTGGAGGTCGAGGAAGAGGCCGAGGATCTGGTGCGCGAATTCGAGGTTGCCCTGAAGCGCCGCCGCCGGGGCGAAGTGGTGCGCATGAAGATTTCGGCAGGTGCGCCACCCGATCTGCGCGATGTGGTGATGGAAGAACTGGGCGTGTCCGAAAGCGATGTGATCGAGATCGACGGCATCATGGGCATCTCGTCACTCAAGGAACTGGTGCTGGATGAGCGCCCTGATCTGCTTTGGCCCAGTTTCACACCGCGCGTGCCCGAACGGGTGCAGGACCACAGCGGCAATATGTTCGCCGCCATCCGCCAGAAGGACATGCTGCTGCACCACCCCTATGAGACATTCGACATGGTGGTACGGTTTCTGGAACAAGCCGCGCGCGACCCCGATGTGCTGGCCATCCGCCAAACGCTCTACCGCACCTCGCGCGACAGCCCCATCGTGGCGGCCCTGTGCGAAGCCGCTGAAATGGGCAAGTCGGTCACTGCACTGGTCGAATTGAAAGCCCGCTTTGACGAAGCCGCCAATATCCGCCAGTCGCGCAGGCTGGAACGCGCGGGCGCGCATGTGGTTTATGGTTTCGTGAACTACAAGACACATGCCAAGATCAGCACGGTCGTCCGGCGCGAAGGTGACCGGCTTGTGACCTATACCCATTGGGGCACGGGCAATTACCATCCCATTACGGCGCGAATCTATACCGATCTGTCCCTGTTCACCTGCGACGCGGCGCTGGGGCGCGATGCAACACGCGTGTTCAACTATGTGTCGGGTTATGCCGAACCGGCGCTGCTAGAGAACCTCGCGATATCGCCACTGACGCTGAAGCCGCGCCTTCTGGAACTGATCAACGCCGAGGCAGAGGTCGCGCGCGCGGGTGGCCCGGCGCAGATCTGGGCCAAGATGAATTCGATCATCGATAGCGAAGTGATCGACGCGCTTTATGCGGCCAGTCAGGCCGGGGTAAAGATCAGCCTCGTCGTGCGCGGGATTTGCGGGCTGCGACCGGGGATAAAGGGCCTGTCCGAGAATATCCGCATCAAGTCGGTCGTGGGCCGGTTTCTGGAACACTCGCGGATCATGTGCTTTGGCAACGGGGCAGAACTGCCATCGGATCAGGCGCGGGTGTTCATTTCTTCCGCTGACTGGATGGGCCGCAATCTGGTGCGCCGCGTCGAAACGCTGGTCGAGATCATGAACCCGACAGTCAAGGCGCAGATCGTGCGGCAGATCATGGCAGCCAATCTGGCGGATGAGGCACAAAGCTGGATCATCCGCCCCGAAGGCCCCGCGCTGCGCTCGCTGCCCGACGCCGCTGCCCCGCGTCGGCTGTTCAACTGCCACCGCTTCTTCATGGAAAACCCCTCGCTTTCGGGGCGCGGATCAGCAGGCGCGGATGATGTGCCCGAACTGACCCATTCGCATGATTGACACAGACGCAAGCGCACCTGTCTGACCTGAACAGGGGACCATGACAGGCGGCCCGCGCGAGGTTCATGGTCACATTTACGACAGGCCCAACTGTCGGGGTTACCCTGCTATTGCGAACTGGTTTCCCTCGGGACAGATCCGATGTAGGGAGCCGTATGCTTCAGAGAATTCGTCGCCGTTTTAACGTGTCGACAGCCCGACTTGGCCTGTATTTCCTCAAACGTTCCAATGTGGTTTCCGGTTTCTTCGGAGATTGGCGATGGGCGCTTTTCGACCGCGCCGAGCGTGCCGGGTTGCATATTCTGCCGGTGCATTACTACTCGCCCTTGCCCGATGTCGGCGCGCTGGTCCTTGATGACAACACGCCCCGTTTCATGGCCGCCAGCCCGGAAACACTGGACGCCGCGCTTTCGGACCTGAATGCCATGGCCGTGCGCTACGAGTCGGCCTATGCCGCAATCGCGCAGCGCGTGCCCTTCGCCAATACCGATCCGGTCACCGAGTTCCGGTTCGGCAAGGCACCCTATTCCACGCTTGAGGCCGAATTGCTGTATGGGCTGATCCGGAGTGCCAAGCCCCGGCAGATCGTCGAGATTGGCTGTGGTCACACGACCTTTCTGATCGCCGAAGCCATCCGCGCCGAACGTGACAGCGGATACGCGCCGACCTTCGAATGCATAGAGCCGTTCCGTCCGGACTATCTGGAAACCCTGCCCGCAGAAGTCACGCGGTTTCGCGACACACCGCTGCAATCCGTTCCGGTCGAGCGGTTTCTGGAACTGCAGGCGGGGGATATCCTGTTCATCGATTCCTCGCATGTGGTGCGCTATGGCAGCGATGTCGTCTATGAACTTGCAACAATCTTGCCCCGGTTGCGGCCCGGTGTTCTGGTGCATTTCCATGACATCTTCCTGCCCTACGACTATCCGTCGGACTGGTTGCTTGAGGGGCGCTTTTTCTGGAACGAGCAATACATGCTGTCCGCGCTGCTGCAGGACGCGCCGCGCTACCGCATCAGGTATCCGTTGCACCAGTTATACCGCCAGCGCCGCGCCGAGACCGAGCGTCTGTTCCCGCTGCTGGGCCAGACCGGCCATCGACCGGGTGCCTACTGGATCGAGATCCTTGAGACGGACAATGCGTCGCACGCTGGCTGAGCCTGGGCGTGGCAAGTACATGCTTTGGCTTGCAACTCTCCCGGCAGAGGCGTAGCTCTTGACCCATGCGCGCCCTGACTGATCCCGCCCCCTTTCCCGCCTGCCCGACGCCTTTCAACATGGCGCGCTATGTGCTGGCCGCAGGCAGCGGGACGCCCGACAAGATCGCGCTGCAGATCCTGCGCGCCAGCGGGGCCGAGAGGTGGTCATATGCGCGGCTGATTGCATCCGTGCGCGGCACCGGCACCGGGTTGTTGCGGCAGGGCCTGCGCCCTGGCGACAGGGTGCTGCTGCGGCTGGGCAATACGGTCGATTTTCCCGTGGCTTATCTGGGTGCCATCGCCGCCGGGCTGGTGCCGGTGCCGACCTCGACCCAGTTGACCGCGCCCGAGATCACGCGCATCGCACAAGAGATCGCACCTGCGCTGGTGCTGGCCGGGGATGGTGTTGCACTGCCTGACCATCCTGCCCCTGTTCTGGGGCAGGCAGACCTGCACGCGATGCAGGACTTGCCCCCCTGCGACTGGCACATGGCCGTCCCTGAACGACCGGGATACATCATCTACACCTCTGGCAGTGGCGGCAGCCCGCGTGCCGTGGTGCATGCGCACCGCGCCATCTGGGCGCGACGGATGATGTGGGACGGCTGGTACGGGCTGACGCCCGATGACCGGATACTGCATGCAGGCGCGTTCAACTGGACCTATACGCTGGGCACCGGGCTGATGGACCCATGGGCCATCGGGGCGACGGCGCTGATCCCTGAACCCGGCGCACCGCTGGGCCTGATGCTGAAGCGGTTTGACGCAACGATCTTTGCCGCCGTGCCGGGTGTCTATCGTCAGATGCTGAAGGATGGGCGCGTGCTGCAGTTGCCGCACTTGCGTCATGGCCTGTCGGCGGGCGAAAAGCTGCCCGAAGTCACGCGCACCGCATGGCGCGAGGCCACAGGCTATGAAATATACGAGGCGCTGGGGATGTCGGAATGTTCGACCTATATCTCATCCTCGCCGGGGCGCCCGGCTGCGCCGGGCGTGGCGGGCTACCCGCAAGAGGGGCGGCGCATTGCCGTTCTGGGCGCGGACGGCACGCCAGCCCCGCGCGGAGAGGACGGGATGCTGGCCATTCACCGCAGCGATCCGGGGCTGATGCTGGGCTACCTGACACCTGACGGGACAGAGTTGCCGCTGACGGGTGACTGGTTCGTGACCGGCGATTGCGTCAACATGAACACTGAGGATGCCATCACCTATGTCGGGCGCAACGATGACATGATGAATGCAGGCGGGTTTCGCGTCTCGCCGCTGGAAGTCGAGCGCGCACTGGCGCAACACCCCGCGCTGCATGATGTCGCCTGCACCGAGGTCAGCCTGCGCGAGGGGGTCAGTGTCATTGCCGCTTTCTATATTGCCGATGCGCCACCGGACGAAGCCGATCTGATGGAATTCGCAGCACGATCCCTTGCGCGCTACAAACAGCCGCGCCTGTACCGCCATTGCGCAACCCTGCCGCGCAGCGCCAATGGAAAGCTGTCGCGCCGTGCGCTGCGCACCGAGTTCGAGGCAAGCCTGTGATCGCGCTGGAAATCTGGTCTGATCCGATCTGCCCGTGGTGCTATATCGGCAAGGCCCGGCTGGACCGCGCGCTGGAATCGCGCCCGGCCCACCCGTTCGACATACGTTGGCGACCCTTTCAGTTGAACCCCGACATGCCGCCCGGTGGAATGGCGCGCGACGACTACCTGTCGCTGAAATTCGGCGATGCGGATGGCGTGCTGAACGCCTACCGCCCGGTGATTGATGCCGCAGAGGCCACTGGCCTGTCGTTGGACCTGCCTGCCATCACCCGCACGCCCAACACGCTGGACGCTCACAGGCTGATCCACTGGGCCGGGTTGGAAGGGCGGCAGACAGCGGTCGTGTCCAGCCTGTTCCGGGCCTATTTCCAGCAAGGGCGCGATATTGGCGATCCACAGATCCTCGTCGATCTGGCTGAAGGCTGCGGCATGGACCGTGCAATGACCGAGCGCCTGCTGGCCAGCGATGCGGACGCCGCACAGATCCGCGAGGCCGATCGCGACGCCCGCGCGCGCGGCATGCAGGGCGTGCCCTGTTTCATCCTTGACGGACAATACGCGATATCGGGCGCGCAACCCGTAACGCTGTGGCAAGAGGTCATCGACGATCTGGCCCGCGAGGGCCACACATGAACCGTTGGACTCCGACCCGAACGCTGCGTTTCGGGGAATTCGTGGCGCTGATGGCACTTTTGTCCTCGACCGTCGCGTTCTCCATCGACGCCATGCTGCCCGCGCTGCCGACCATCGGGCTGGAATTGTCGCCAGACATGCCCGCGCGCGGTCAACTTGTGATTACCAGTTTCGTGTTCGGGCTGGGGGTCGGCACACTGATCTGCGGGCCAGTCTCGGACGCGTTCGGTCGCAAGTCCGTGTTGCTGGCGGGAATTGCACTGTATCTGGCGGGTGCTGTGCTGGCGATTTACGCATGGTCCATCGAGGCGTTGCTGGCCGCGCGCTTTCTGCAAGGCCTGGGGGCCGCTGCGCCGCGCGTCGTGGCGACCGCGATGGTGCGCGACCTGTACGAGGGGCGCAACATGGCACGGGTAACCTCGATCATCATGACGCTGTTCGTGCTGGTGCCTGCGATTGCACCGTCAATCGGGGCCGGGATCATCTGGTTGTCAGAATGGCGCATGATCTTTCTGGCCTTTGTGGTGTTTGGGCTCACCTCGGCCTTGTGGCTGATGCTGCGCCAGCCCGAATCGCTGCCTCCTGAACGCCGCCGCCCCTTGCGCCCCCGTGCGCTGTGGTCTGCGCTGGTCGAGATCGTCACCAACCCGGCGGTCATGGTCTATGTCGTGGCGCTGGTCTTTGCCTTTGCACCGCTATTCGCATGGTTGTCGAACCTGCCGATGATCTTTGACGATGTCTATGATCGTGCAAGCACGTTTCATTTCTGGTTTGCGGCCACGGCGCTGGTTGCAGGGACGGCCAGTGTCGCGAATGCCCGCATGGTCATGCGGTTGGGCATGAAGAAGATCGCCACCTATGCCTTTGCATGGCAGGCGAGTGTTTCGGTTCTGTTTCTGGGCCTGATGCAGATCGGCCTGCCTGCGCCATGGGATTTCGGGCTGTTCTTTGCGTTCATGTGCACGGCGTTCTTCTCCATCGGGCTGACCTTTGGCAACCTGAACGCGCTGGCGCTGCAACCGCTGGGGCATATGGCGGGTATCGGGTCATCAGTTGTGATGGCGCTGTCTACTATCGGGTCGGTGCTGGTGGCCCTGCCCATCTCGCTGGCCTATGACGGCACGCCCCTGCCGCTGATCATGGGCATGATCCTGTGCGCCACGATGGCACTGTCGCTGATGCTGCTTGCGCGCAGAGTTGCGCAGGACGAGGTGGCGTGATTTAACCTGACCCTGAACTTTCTCCGCCCAACATGCCGTGGCGTTTCTCAAGCGAGGTTGAAGATGGAACTTGTTCTTGCACTTGTCGTGTTGCTGGTTCTCATCGTTCTGCTGGGGCTCAAGATCGTGCCGCAATCGCAGAACTATGTCGTCACCCGTCTGGGCGCCTATCAGCGCACGCTGGACGCGGGTGTGAATGTGATCGTGCCCTTTCTGGACCGGGTGCATTCCAAGGTACCGGTCAATGATCAGGTGCTGAACGATATCGCACTTGAGGTTGTGTCCGCCGACAACGTCGTGTTCGGGTGCCAGTTGCTGGTGGTGTACCGGATCGACAATCCCGAAGCTGCCGTGTTCCGGGTGAACAAGATCGACGAACTGGTCATCGGTCTGGTGCAATCGCTGGTGCGTTCCGAACTGGGCAAGGTGGAACTGGACGCCGTGCAATCCGATCGCGGGTCGCTGAACGTGGCGCTTCTGGAAGCGCTGGAGGATGCGGGCATGACCTATGGTATCCGGATTTCGCGCTCTGAAATCACTGATGTGCGACTGAACGAGACCACACAAAAGGCAATGGCCGAAGTGCTGGCCGCAGAACGCGAGCGCCGCGCGGCCATTACCCGTGCCGAAGGTATGCGCCGCGCCGCAGAACTGAACGCCGATGGCGAACTCTATGAGGCCCAGCGCCGCGCCGACGCCATCCGCGCCATTGCCGAAGCCAATGCCGAAGCCAACCGCATGATCGCGTCATCGCTGGAAGGGGACAATGCGCGCGAGGCGCTGACCTTCCAGACTGCGCGCATGCAGGTCGAGGCGCTGGAAGGGTTGGCGAAATCCGACAATGCAAAACTCATCATGTTGCCGGGTGGTCCGACAAACGCGTTCCGCGAAGCGGCCGCCATCATGAAGGATTTCTAGACGATGGACCTGTTCGCACTGCCTGACTGGGTGATCTGGGGCCTGATCGCGGTCGTTCTGGTGGTGGTGGAAATGCTGACCATCGCCTATGTCGCACTGGGCTTTGCTGTCGGCGCAGTGGTGGCCGGGTTGCTGACGTGGCTGTTTCCCGGCATCCACATCTTCGTGCAGGCGCTGATCTGGGCGCTGGTGGGTCTGGGTGTCTGGCTGGGTGTCGCGCGGTGGAATGCGTATTTCCGCAAAACTCACCGCGATATCAATGACTTTGACTCGCTGGATTCCTTGCCCAAGTCTGACCGGCGCCCGCGCACCCCGTCCGAGGACCAGACCAAGGACTGACAGCACCCGGCGCAACGCACCCCGCGCACAACTCGTTTGCTCAGGTGTTGTAAAGCCCCTCATAGATCGGGGTCAGGGTCTCGGTGTCGAACAGCGACGAGACAGACGTGCCCTTCCATGTGTTCAGGATGCCTTGGGCAAACATGGGCGCGGTCGGCACGATGCGGATATTGGGTGCATTCTGCACGGCTTCGGTCGGCGTAATCGAATCGGTGATGACCAGTGATTTCATGACCGAGTTGGTGATCCGTTCGACCGCCGGGCCGGACAGGACGCCATGCGTAATGTAGCTGTGCACTTCGGTTGCACCGGCCTCGACCAGCACCTCGGCCGCCTTGCACAGGGTGCCCGCCGTATCGCAGATGTCATCCACGATAATGCAGGTCTTGCCGGTCACGTCACCAATGACGGTCATCTCGGCCACTTCGCCCGCTTTCTCGCGCCGCTTGTCCACGATTGCCAGCGCGCAGCCCACCCGCTTGGCCAGTTCGCGCGCGCGCGCCACGCCGCCGACATCGGGCGAAACGATGGTCACATCCTCTAGCCGGCCCTTGAAATTGTGCAGCAGGTCCAGCGCAAACACTGGAGCGGCATACAGGTTATCTACCGGGATATCGAAAAACCCCTGAATCTGGGCCGCATGCAGATCCAGTGTCAGAATCCGCTCGATTCCGGCCTGCGTGATCATGTTGGCCACCAGTTTCGCGGAAATCGGCGTCCGGGCCTTGGTGCGGCGGTCCTGCCGTGCATAGCCGAAATAGGGGATCACGGCGGTAATCCGCGCCGCCGACGAGCGTTTCAGCGCATCGGCAATGATCAGCAACTCCATCAGGTGGTCATTGGCGGGCTTCGATGTGGACTGGATGATAAACATATCCTCGCCGCGCACATTCTCGAACACCTCGACAAAAACCTCGCCGTCATTGAACCGCTCGACCCGCGCATCCACCAGCGACACGGACATGCCACGATGCAGGCTCATGCGGCGCGCGATGGCCTTTGCCAGTGGTGGATTGGCATTCCCGGCAATCAGTTTGGGTTCCGAGCGTTCGATCATGGAGAGGGATTCCTTGCAAGGCCACAGCGTTGACACCGCTTATCACCCCGTTACGGTCTTGCAAACGCCGAAGCCCAGCAAAGGACGCACAACATGGCGCATATTGACTACTATCTCAGCCCGATCTCGCCCTGGACACATCTGGCAGGCCTGCGGCCAGCGCAGATCGCAGAACAGGCGGGGGCCACGATCCGCTACAAGCCCGTCGATCCGGGCGCGCTGTTCCAGCGCACGGGCGGCAAAGTGCTGGCCGAGCGGCATGAAAGCCGTCAGGACTACCGGATGCAGGAACTCGCACGTTGGGGCGCGCGCCTGAATGTGCCGCTGAACCTGCGGCCTGCATTCTTTCCCACCAACCCCGCGCCTGCCAGTTATGCCATCATTGCCGCACAAGAGGCGGGCGGTGATGTTGGCGGGCTGGTCCACGCCCTGACCCGCGCTGTCTGGGAAGACGATCGCAACATCGCCGAGGATGAGGTGATCCGCGATTGCCTGCGGGCATCAGGCTTTGATCCGGGGCTGGCCTTCAGCGGCATGTTGCAAGGCGCCGAGATCTACCCGCGCAACGTGGAAGACGCGGTTGCCGCAGGCGTGTTCGGGGTGCCGTTTTTCGTGGTAGGCGACGCGCGCTTCTGGGGGCAGGACCGGCTGGATTTTCTGGCCGAGCACCTTGGCGTGGCGGCGTGATCGCAGATTACAGGTTGGGCGAAAGCGGGCTACCTGCACTGCTGCTGCATTGCATGCTGGGTCGGGCGCGCGATCTGGGGGGACTGGTCGCAGCCCTGAAAACACCGCTGGACGCGCGGGCCTTCGATTTGCCGGGGCATGGCGCGTCGGAGCCGTGGGATGAGGCAACGGGCTATCATGACCTGTGCACGACGCTTGCGCAGGCACGCTTGCCGGACGGGGGCGTGATCATTGGCCATTCATTCGGCGCGACGGTCGCCTTGCGGCTGGCGCTGGACAACCCCGGCACCCTGCGCGCACTGGTGCTGATCGAGCCGGTCCTGTTTGCCGCTGCGCGGGGCTCTGCAGAGGCCGCAGAGCAAGCGCCCCATGACGATGCGCTGGCCGAGGCCTTTTCCCAAAGTGACATGGCCACTGCCGCTGCAGGTTTTCTGGCGCAATGGGGCGCCGGGCCACCCTATGCCGCGATGCCACGCGACGCGCAGGCCCGCATCGCGGCCCGGATGCCGATGGTCATGGCGGCAGGCGCTGATCTGCATGCCGACCGGGCCGGACTGCTGCGCCCCGGCGCGCTGGAAGACTGCACATTGCCTGTGCTGCTGTTGCGTGGCAAGGCCTCTCCTGTCGTGACCCGCGCGGTCAACAGAACCCTCGCACAGCGACTGCCCGATGCGCGATCATCGGAAATCGCGGGGGCGGGCCATATGCTGCCCCTGACACATGCCACACAGACCGCAGACGCGATCGACAACTTTCTGGACGACCTGCCCATCCCATGAGAAAGCCCCGCGCAGCAAGCTGCACGGGGCTTTCTCAAACCAGTGGCGCAATTCAGGCTGCTTCAGCCTCGGCTGCGGCAGCGGCGCTGCGACGCTCGCTTTCTTCACGCGACAGTGCGACCGAGGTGCGAACCCCTTTCGCCACGAATTCCATCAGGCCGGAAACAACACGCTCATTCGGATCGATTCCCGCACAACTCAACACTTCGCGACCATCGCGCGAACGTGCCCAGCGGGCAATCTGTTCGGGTCCGTTGCCATATTTCTTGTCATCGGCAATCGCATCGTCCAGCGCAGCCAGAACCACGGCCGCAAACAGTTTGCGGGCGCGCGCGCCTTGCTCATGGGTAAAGGCCGTTCCATCTGCTGCATCAAACATCATTCAGTCCTTGTTCTTGCTCTTGCATTCACCGCGAACGCCTGCATACGCCGCTTTTGCATTGATTCGCTACGTCTATGACGCATGACTGCCATGCGCATTGCGCATACCGGCAGGATCTGGCGCAGAATATCCTGTTCTTGCGCGCCCCTGACACACGCGATATAGGCACGCAATATTCCACATCAAGGTTAGTGCAAGGTTCTCGCATGCCCAAAATCAATGGAAACGAAATCCGCCCCGGCAATGTGCTGGAACATGATGGCGGGCTGTGGGCCGCTGTAAAAGTGGGCCATGTCAAACCCGGCAAGGGCGGTGCCTTTGCACAGGTCGAAATGAAGAACCTGCGCGACGGACGCAAGCTGAACGAACGCTTCCGGTCAGATGACAAGGTCGAGCGCGTGCGGCTAGAACAGAAAGACCAGCAATTCCTGTATGAAAGTGACGGTCGCCTTGTCGTGATGGACATGGAATCCTTCGAGCAAATGGAACTGGATGCCGAGATTCTGGGGGATCGCCGCCCATTCCTGCAGGACGGCATGACAGTCACTGTGGAATATTATGGCGAGGAGGCGTTGAACATTGCCCTGCCACAGAAAGTGACCTGCAAAGTGATCGAGACCGAACCAGTCGTCAAAGGCCAGACGGCAGCCAAGAGTTTCAAGCCTGCCGTGCTGGATAACGGGGTGCGCGTGCTGGTGCCGCCTTTTGTCGGCCCCGATGAAGATATCATCGTCAACACCGAGACCTTTGAATATTCCGAGCGCGCCTGAGGCGGCATCACTTTTCCCGGAACGCCCTTGTCGCAGGGCAGGCCCTTGGCGTAAGGCCCCATACGTGTGCTGATCTGAGGGAGTCCCGGAATGCGCCTTGCTGCAGTGTTGCTTGCCGTGTCGGGCACCGCCACCAATGCGTCCGCACAAGGCGCGCAGGCAACGCTTGACTGGACAGCGCAGGCCGGGCTGGGCACCGAAGCAGTGCTGCTGGTCCGTTCAACCGAAGGGGCGCCAATGGTTTCCGTGCGCGAGCGCGTGACCGAGGGCAGCACCGAGGCCCTTCTGGCGCTGCCGCCGCTGACATCTAACGCGGCCAGTGTTCAGGCCGGACTGATTGCCGACGGGCGTGTTATCGCGCAAAGCGTGAAGCGACCGATCTCCGGCCGCGATTTTGACCTGAACCTGAAATTGCGCGCAACGCTTGCAGTGGGTTTCAGCGATATCTGGGTCTGCGGGAACAATGAATTCGTGCAGATCACATGGACAGACACCGGGCTAAGCGCCGCACAGACACAAGGCAGCGTTGACCTGGTCCAGTCCGAGGTGGAAGACGTCTATCTGGGACCGGCGGGCAGCCGCGTTGCCCTGGGCGGCAACATAGCCGAGATCACACTGAGCGGGCAGGATCTGGGAACCTGTCATCCGATGCTGTTCCCCCCCGTGCTGCCGCTTGATATTGCCGCGCAGGATAGCGACTGGCGCATCACGCTTGGGGTTGAAACAGCAGAGATCGACCTGCCCGGTCTGCCTGCCGAGGAACTCGCCACGACCGGTTTGCGCATGATGGCGCCGCGCGACGGGTCAATCCGCGTCACCGGGCCGGAACTGGACCTGAACCTGCATGACAGCCCGTGCCGGACATTGACCACTGATCTGCTCTATCCTGTCACTGCAACGCTGGGCCAGCGCCCTGACGGTGCGTCGCTCACAGGCTGCGGCGGCGACCCACTGGACTTGCTGGCCGGGGTCGCATGGCGGGTGACAAGCCTGTTTGGCGTATCGTTTGGCCCGGATATGCCGACCATGACCCTGCAGGTCACTGACGGCCAGATCGCGGGCCGTACGTCCTGCAACCGGTATCTGGGCCGCGCCGGGATCACGGCGGACAGGCTGGCGCTAAGCGAATTGGGCACGACTCGGTTGCCTTGCCCGGCAGATTTGAGCAATCTTGAACTGCGCTTTCTCGACGCGCTGGAAGGGGCGACGGGCTTTGACATCTGGCGCGACGGCGGGTTGACGCTGCGCGCGGGCCCGTTTCCGCTACTGACGGCAAGCCGGCCCTAGGGGGCGGGGTGCGCGCCAGTCTCTTTCACCGCTTCCATCACCACATGAGTCGAGGTCGAGGTAATATGCGGCAGCCCGGAAATATGTTCGGCCAGAACCCGGCGATACGCGACAATATCGCGACTTCGGACCTTCAACAGGTAATCGAATGCCCCGGCAATCAGGTGGCATTCCTCGATTTCGGGTATCTGGCGCACAGCCTCGTTGAAGGCCCGCAACGCAGCCTCACGCGTATCTGAAAGCTTGATCTCGACAAAGGCGATATGAGCTGCGTTTATGGAATGCGGATCGATCTGCGCGCGGTAACCCGTGATGACTCCATGCTCTTCCAGCCGCCGCAATCTGGCCTGAGTCGGAGATTTTGTCAGCCCGATTCGTGTCGCAAGCTCTGTGACGCTGATCCGTCCCTCGACCGCGAGATGGCGTAGAATGGCGTGGTCGAAACTGTCCAGCTTGATACGGGCCATCGTTTTGTGAAATTCCTGTTTTGAAGTCTGATCGCCCGATCATTCCGCCATTTCAGGCAACATGCAATAGAAATTTCTGACATACTCAGGGCATCTTCCGTTTTGAGGTTTGCCATGTCGACCCTGTCGCTGCCCCGTTCGATCAGCCATGAAATTCTGCGTGATGAGGCGCAGGTCGTAGCCGACGCCATAAAGACAGCCGCGCTGGATGCGCCCGCGCGTGACCAGATCGCGGCGCGCGCCGCACGTCTGGTCACCGATATCCGCAACAGCGACTCGCCGGGCCTGATGGAGGTGTTTCTGGCCGAATACGGGCTGTCCACTGATGAGGGCATCGCGCTGATGTGTCTAGCCGAGGCGCTATTGCGCGTGCCGGATGCCGAAACCATGGATGACCTGATCGAGGACAAGATCGCGCCGTCCAACTGGGGGCGGCATATGGGCAAATCATCGTCAAGCCTTGTCAACGCCTCGACATGGGCGCTGATGTTGACAGGGCGTGTTCTGGATGACCGCAGCAAGAGTGCAGCGCAGGTGTTGCGCGGCGCGATCAAGCGGCTGGGCGAGCCTGTGATCCGCACCGCAGTCGGGCGCGCGATGAAGGAAATGGGCCGCCAGTTCGTTCTGGGCGAGACGATTGACGCCGCCATGACCCGTGCCAAGGGTATGGAACAGCGCGGCTATTCCTATTCCTATGACATGCTGGGCGAAGCGGCGCGCACGATGGACGATGCCAAACGCTACCACCTGGCTTATTCCCGCGCGATCAAGGCTATCGGCGCGCGGGCCAGCGGCAATGACATCCGCACCAATCCCGGCATCTCGGTCAAGCTGTCGGCCCTGCACCCGCGCTATGAGATGGCACAGCGCGACCGCGTGATGGCCGAACTGGTGCCGCGCCTGCGTGAACTGGCACGTCTGGCAGCGGCGATGGGACTGGGCTTCAACATCGATGCGGAAGAGGCCGACCGCCTTGCGCTGTCGCTGGACGTCATTGGCGCAGTGCTGCGCGATCCAGGTCTGGAAGGCTGGGACGGGTTCGGTGTGGTGGTGCAGGCCTACGGCCCGCGCGCAGGCGACGTGATCGACTGGCTGGGCGAACTGGCCGAAGGGCTGGACCGCAAACTGATGGTTCGGCTGGTCAAGGGGGCCTATTGGGACACCGAGATCAAGCGCGCGCAGGTGCTGGGGCTGGACGGATTCCCGGTGCTGACCCGCAAGGACGCGACCGATGTGAACTATATCGCGTGCTCGCGCAAACTGCTGGGATGGCACAAACG
>SKRW01000025.1 GCA_007118295.1 Paracoccaceae bacterium
CAGGCGCGGGGGGACCACATCACCCACAGCGGCACGAAAGCGCGTCGAATGCCCCCAATAGCCCTGCAGCATCCAGCAACGCGTCGGTGCGGCACTGGCTTCGGTCTCGTCTGTCGCGCGGTAGCATCGCCCGGCCATGGTGCCGTCGGCGTCCTGCCGCGTCCAGCCGGGCACGACGCCAAGCCATTCACCATAACGCGTGAGCATGGGTTGGTTATAGCCGTTCCGGTCCAGCCAGCTTGCGACCTCGGCATCCGAAATGCGCGAGCCAGCCTGTGTCTTGGCCAGGGTTTCCAGTTTGGCGGGCAGGTTTGTCAGGTAGAAGACAACGAATGTCAGGCACAGCGCCGTGACCAGCATTACGCCAATTCGGCGGGCAAGGAAAAGTAGCATCCTGCCTCCTGTTTGCTATGGCACCTGGTGGCGCGGGGGCTGTCAGGGAAGGGGCGGGTAGAGGCACGGCGGGAGAGGACCCCCGCCGTGCCTGCCTGTCACGACAGGCCGTAGCTCTGGTAACGCACCTCGAATGTGGGGTGCATTTCCGCATTCACGATATTGGGCCGCTTGTTGCGATAGAGCGAGCGCCAGTAGGGCTGGATCAGAACGCCTTCATCCAGCATGATCTGCTGGATCTGCGCCATCACCTCACGCCGGGCATCGGCATCGGCGATGCCGTTTGCTTCATCCAGCAGCGCGTCGAATTCGGTATTGGCAAAGCCCGCCTCGTTCCACGCGACCCCGCTCCGGTAGGCCAGGTTCAGCACCTGCACACCCAGAGGACGCATCGCCCATTCGGTCGAAGAGAACGGATAGTTCAGCCAGTCGTTCCAGAAGGTCGCTCCGGGCAGGATGGTGCGCTTGGCATTGATCCCCGCCGCGCGAAGTTGTGCAGCCACACTGTCGCAAGTCGCGGCCTGCCAGTCATCATCGACCGAGATCAGCTCGAATTCATGATCTGCCAGGCCCTCTGCCTCGATCATGGCTCTGGCCTCTGCCGGATCGAAAACGGGGGCCGGAATCTCCGCATACTCGGGGTGGATCGGACAGACATGATGGTTTTCGGCCACAGTTCCGCGGTCGTTATAGCCCAATTCCAGAACGAGTTCATTGTTCACCGCCATTTGCAGCGCGCGGCGGACATTGACATTGTCATAGGGCGCACTGCTCTGGTTGAAGCGCACTGCCAGCGTCGAGGCTGTGATTGCCTCTGATGCGGGCATACCGATCATCTCGAACAGATCCACGAAATCGCCCGTGGTCTGATAGGTCAGGTCGATCTCGCCACCTTCGGCAGCCGCCATCCATGCCGAGGGGTCGGTTCCCAGATCGATAAATTCAATCCGGTCCAGATACGCGCCATTGCCTTCATTCCACCAGGTGTGGTCGGGGTTGCGCTCGATCACAGCACCAATACCGGTGTCATGGCTGACTGGGCGGTATGGGCCAGTGCCGATGGGATTTGCCACCGGGTCATCGCCGGTAAAGGACGGATGCACCACTGCTGCCGGATAGTCGGCCATGTTGACGATGATCGCGATATCGGGGCTGGACAGGATCAGACGCAGGGTCAGGTCATCAACCACTTCTATGGCACCATCGCGTAGCTTGCCATCTTCCGACAGTGCGCTCATGCGGTCCGCCATCGAGTTGCCTTCGACCGAAGCATCGCACCAGCGCTCGATGTTGTGCGCCACATCCGATGCGGTGAAATCATCGCCATTGTTCCACTTTACCCCCGAACGAATGTTCAGAGTGTAGACAGTTGCGTCTTCATTCGCTTCCCAGCTTTCCAGCAAGACAGGCTGCAACGACCCATCACGCTCATAGCTGACCAGATACTCCAGCCAGCCGCGGCACACATTGGCCAGTTCCGACCAGTCCCATGTGCGCGGGTCGCGCTGCGCGCGGATATCCATCTGCATACGCAGCGTGCCACCCATCTGTGCGGTCTGGGCCTTGGCTTCGGGGGCTGTCAGTCCCAGCAGACCATAGGCGGCGGGCGCAGCCACACCCAGTGCAGTGGCGCGGGTCATGAATTCGCGGCGGCTGAGTTTGCCCTCGCGGCATTCGCGGGCATAGAGTTTGGCAGCTGCGTGCAATTCGGTGGCCTTGCGTTTCTTGTGCGTCATACGGCGTCTCCCTGTTTTCGCTGGGTCTTGGGGCCAGCTTTTGGTTTACAATTGGCGCATTCAGAGCAATCCATGCCCTGCTTGCGTCCCTGAATAGATCAAAAGCGACATCGTGTCGTTTTTGCAAGGTTTATCTGGGTTGACCTGTTGTTCAATCGCGCGGGGCACCTCCCTCGAAGTTGTTGCCATGTGTGTAGTTGCAGGGGTCTTCTTGCATCTGCAAATGCAGCCCCGAGCCCTGATAAGAGTGCGCCCGCGCAAGGGTTTCGTCAAAGGAAATTCCAAGGCCGGGCTGTTCGGGTGGAGTAACAAAGCCATCTTCGACGCGCAGGCTGTGGCCGATCAAGGGCAGATGGAACTCACCACCCGACTGGATGCATTCGATCATCAGCAGGTTCGGGATGCTTGCTGCCAGATGAATGTTGGCCGCCCATTCGACAGGACCGGCGTAAAGATGCGGGGCGAGTTGTGCGCCGAACACTTCGGCCATGGCGGCGATTTTCTTGACCTCCCATATCCCGCCGGCGCGTCCCAGCGCCGGTTGCAGGATGCTGGCTGCCCCCGCGCGCAGCACTGCGCCGAACTCGGCCTTGGTGCACAGGCGCTCGCCCGTGGCGATGGGGATGCGCACTGCGCGCGCGACCTCGGCCATGCCCGCCATGTCATCGGGGGGGATGGGTTCCTCGAACCACAGGGGTTGGTGGCGCTCCATCGCGGCACCCAGCCGGATCGCGCCAGCGGGGTTGAACTGTCCATGTGTTCCCAGCAGGATATCGGCACGGGTCCCGATGGCGGCCCGAATGGCCCCCAGCATCCGGTCGCACAGATCGATGTCGCGCATGCCCGGCTGGTGGCCGCCGCGCAGCGTGTAGGGGCCTGCGGGGTCGAGCTTGATCGCGGTAAAGCCCTGATCGACAGCCGCGAGGGCACTTTCAGCCTGCATGTCGGGGCTGGTCCAGAAATCTGCCTTCGCATGGTGGGGCAGGGGATAAAGATAGGTATAGGCGCGCAGGCGCTGATTCACCATACCGCCCAGCAGCGCCCAGACAGGCCGGTCGCGGGCCTTGCCCAGGATATCCCAGCAGGCAATTTCCAGCCCCGAAAACGCGCCCATGACTGTCGGGTCCGGTCGCTGGGTGAAGCCTGAGGAATAGGCGCGGCGGAACATCATCTCCACATTCTCGGGGTTCTCACCCTGCATATGTCGGGCGAAAACATCCTTGATCACGGCCTGCATGGCGGGTGCCCCGACCGCTGCGGCATAGACTTCGCCATAGCCCACCAACCCGCATTCGGTGGTCAGCCTGACGATGATCCAGTAGCGCCCGCCCCAGCCGGGGGGCGGGGTGCCGATGATGAAAATCTCCAGACCTTCAAGTTTCATGCGCCACCCTCGAAAGCGTCGAAGAGGATGACATTGCGCCGTGTGCCACCCTTGGCAGTGTCGGCAATGGCCTCATTGATCTGGTCTAGCTGGTAGCGGTTCGAGATCAGCTCATCGAGCTTCAACCGCCCCTGCTGGTACAGCTCGATCAGGCGCGGAATGTCGCGCCTCAAAACCGTGCCACCCATTTTTGACCCGATCAGCCGCTGTTCCTGATAGGCCACCATCATCGGGTTGAGGCGCATGTAATCATCATTGCCGGTCATCCCCGCCATGATGATCGCGCCCCCCGGCGCGGTCAGGCCCAGCGCCTGTTCATAGGCCACCACTGCGCCGACAGTCACAAACACATAATCCGCGCCGCGCGCGTCGGTCAGGGTGCGAACCTGTTGGCGCGCATCGGGCGCTGTCGCCAGGACGGCATCGGTTGCGCCGAATTCCAAGGCTGCTGCCAGCTTTTCAGGCGCGACATCCATCGCGATGATCCGCCGCGCACCGGCAATCCGTGCCCCCTGAATGGCGTTGAGACCCACTCCGCCGGTGCCGATGACCACTGCCGTGGCCCCGGCGGGCATAGCCGCCGTGTTGAACACGGCCCCCACGCCGGTGATCACCCCGCACGCCAAAAGGCACGCCACATCAAGCGGCATGTCATGCGGCAGCGGGGCCAACTGGCTGGCATCGACCACGACCTTTTCGGCAAAAGCGCCGGTTCTCATGCCCTGAGCGACGGGCGTTCCATCGGGAAGCGCAAGGGGTGACTGGCTATCGCCCCCGTTTTCGCAAATGACAGGCCGCCCGTCGCTGCAACACTGGCAGGTGCCGCAAGCGCGGATCAGCGTGACCAGCACGCGCTGCCCGATCCGGTAGGCGCTGACGCCATCCCCAATGCTGGTGACATAGCCTGCGGCCTCGTGCCCATAGACGGCGGGCAATGCGCCACCCCATGCGCCCTCGATGAAATGCAGGTCGGAATGGCAGATGGCGCAGGCGGCCAGAGTGACCTCGACCTCGCCTGCGCGTGGCGGGGAGAGGGTAATTTCGGCGATTTCAAGCGGAGCATTGAAACCGGTGCAGAGGGCAGCTTTCATGGGTGGACCCTGTGTCTGGGGAAGGCGCGGCGTTGAGGGCAGATGCCTTCGGCGAGAGTATTTTCGGCAAGATGAAATCAGCTTCGCATACGGGCACCATCAGGGTCAAAGGGAGGATCTATCGCGATGCGGGCAGGCAGGCGGCGGCCCATGATCTCGACCTCGAACAGTCCTGCCTCGGCGCGCTGGGAGAGGGCGGCAGGCAGGTAACCTTGTGCGAGCGACAGGCCAACATGGTGGCCATAACCACCCGAGGTCACCCAGCCCACAACGCGCCAATCGCCATCCTGCGAGGGATGCGGTGTGGTAAGCGCGTTGCCTGCCGCATCAAAGCGCGATGGCCCGTAGGCATGCGGCGCAGTGATCGTGCCATAGTCGTTCGCGACCCGCGCCCAGATCGGTTCATCTGCGATGGCGTCGGCGCTGTCGGCCTCGATGATGAGTGAGACCCGACGCAGGCGGGGGCCGTTCTCGCGTTCCTGCAGCGCGGCCTCGCGGCCGATGAAACCCGGCTTGTCATAGGCCACAAAGCGTTCCATCGCGCCTTCCATCGCGCCATAGATCGGGCGCAATTCGGCAAACCATGTCGGGAAATTCTTTTCGAACCGCATCGACAAGAGCGCGCGCATGCCGAAATCACGGATGCCATGCGCCGCACCCGCAGCCTTGATCGCGGAATAGACGCGGCGCTGGTATTCGGGGGCCATCCAGATTTCATAGCCCAGATCGCCAGTATAGGTGATGCGGTTCACGCGACAGGGTGCGCCCGCGACATCCATCTCGCGGTAGTCCATGAAGCGGAAGGCGGCGTTTGACACATCCGCATCCACGAGTGCCGCCAGCACATCGCGCGATTTCGGCCCGGCAATGGACAGGCCCATCAACCCCATTCCCAAGGCGCGCACTGTGGCAGAGCCATCCTTGGGCAGATGGCGCTCAAACCAGCGCATGTGGTATTTCGTGGCTGCCAGCGACCCCAGTATCTGGAAGCGATCCGGTCCGGCGCGCGCAATGGTGAAATCTCCGATCAGCTTGCCATCAAGGTTGAGCATGGGGGTCAGCACGATGCGCCCGAGTTTCGGCAGCTTGTTCGTCATCAGCCGGTCAAGGAAGGCTGCGGCACCCGGCCCCGTTACCTCGTATTTGGCGAAATTGGAAATCTCGGTCACGCCCACGCCCTCGCGCACCGCGCGCACTTCGGCCCCGACATGGGCGAAATCATTGGAGCGGTGGAAGGACAGCACGTCATGCGCATCCTTGGCGGAAGGGGCGAACCACAAGGGGGTTTCCAGCCCCCATGTGTCGCCCATCACCGCATGGTTGTCGCGCACCATCACGTCATAAAGCGGGGTGGTCAGATGCGGGCGGGCGGCGGGCAGTTCTTCGTTCGGGAAGCGGATGGAAAAGCGGCGCGAATAGTTTTCGCGGACTTTCGCATTCGTGTAGCGCAAGCTGGCCCAATCGCCAAAGCGGGCCACATCCATGCCGAACACATCATGGCCGGGATCGCCCGTGGTCATCCAGTTGGCCAGCACCAGCCCCACACCGCCGCCCTGTGAAAAGCCCGCCATAACCGCGCAGGCCGACCAGTAATTGGTCAGCCCTTGCACCGGCCCGACCAGCGGGTTGCCATCGGGGGCGAAGGTGAAGGGGCCGTTGATGATCTGCTTGATGCCCGCGCGCTCATAGGGCGGAAAATGGCGGAACCCCACTTCCAGCGAGGGGGCGAGTCGGTCGATATCAGGTTGCAGGAGTTCATGGCCGAAATCCCACGGTGTGGTCACGGGCGACCATGGCTTGCAAGCTTTTTCATAAGTGCCCAGCAGGATTCCCTTGCCTTCCTGCCGGGTGTAGATCTCGCCCTTGAAGTCGATCACATGGATCAACTCGCGCCCCATGGTTTCATTGAATTCGATCACTTCGGGCATGGGTTCGGTCAGCAGATACATATGCTCCATCGCCAGAACCGGCAGTTCCAGCCCGACCATGCGCCCCAGTTCGCGCGCCCAGAGGCCGCCCGCATTGACCACATGCTCGCACCGGTAGGTGCCGTTTTCGGTAATGACGTTCCACGTGCCATCCGGGTCTTGCGTCAACTCCTTGACCGGATTGCGCAATTCGATCTTCGCGCCCAGCATGCGCGCGGCCTTGGCGTAGGCGTGCGTGGTGCCGGACGGGTCCAGATGCCCTTCGACCGGGTCCCAGAGCGCGCCGACAAAGTGCGATTCGTCCATCAGCGGGAACATGGCCTTGGCTTCGGACGGGGTGATGATTTCCGTCTCCATGCCCAAGTATCGCCCGCGCGCATGAGCCATGCGCAGGAAATCCAGCCTCTCGGGGCTGTCAGCCATCTGCACGCCGCCCACCAGATGCAAACCGCAGGACTGGCCGGTCATCTTTTCCAGTTCTTCATATAGCGAGATGGTATAGGCCTGAAGTCGCGCCACATTCGGATCGCCATTGAGCGTATGAAACCCGCCTGCCGCGTGCCAGGTGGAGCCCGAGGTCAGTTCCGAGCGTTCGATCAGCAGCACATCGGTCCAGCCTGCCTTGGCGAGGTGGTAGAGCACTGAACAGCCGACGACACCACCGCCGATGACAATGGCGCGATAGGTCTGGGTCATGGGGTCTCCTCGAATTCGGTTTGGGGAAAAGGATGGGCACCCAGGCGGATCAGCGCTGCGCTCAGTTTCAGGCGCAGTGCAGGCGCAGTGGTGCGCGATGTGACATAGGGCAGACCGGGGCGCAGGGCCGTCCAGCCTGTAACGGTCAGCGCAGTCGCGGCAGGTTCATGGTCCAGCGCCAGCGACCAGGTCCGGCAATCGATGGCGGCGAAATCTGCCGCACCAGTCGCCACAGCAAGGATCGAGGCGCGGTGACTGCCTGTCACCAATGCGCGGTCGGCCAACCCCGGAAGGTTCATATCCTGCGCCAGCGCAATGCAGCCCGACAGCGAGTCGGGCGCGTTGATGGCGAGGCGCAGACCGGCCAACCCCAGCGGCAGGGCGGGGCCATCACGCTTGGGTAGCGGGCAGGGCGTGCCCGAACGCATGACCAGCGCCGAGCGGTAGCGCGTTCCGCGTCCGCCGGGCACATCACTGTAGTCCGGCTGCGCCAGCACATGCACATGAGCGGCAAGCCCCGCCTGCATCGGTCCCCAGCAGGTCTGCCCCAGAACCAGCGCCGGGTCACGCCAGAGGCCATGCAGCGCGGCTTCGTCGGCGGGGCGCGTCAGCGTTTCGGGCAGTTCAGGCACCAGCGCGCGCAGTTTCGCATACGCCGCATCGACACGCGCGCGAGCCTCGGGCCAGTCATACATTGGCAGGGTCGCGCGCGTGTTCATGCAGTCTGACCGCGCATGGGGGTCGGGTTCGGGGGTTCGGTGTCGGGCGGGGGCGGCGCTGGAACCTGGTGCAGGACCGGGTGGACCACGGGCTCTTTCGGGTGCAGGGCGTGGGCGCGAAACAGGTGCCAGTAACTGGGGTAGACATAACCGCGATTGAGCGTCTGCCAGTGCGCGCGCTGCTCTGCATACAGGCGCGGCAGCGCATACCACGGTGCCGACGGGACCTGATGATGCACGATATGCAGGTTGTTGTTCAGAAACAACCATGCCAGCGGCGAGCGTTCCACAATGATGGTGCGCCCCTCGGGTGCATCATGCCAGCGGTGCTCGGCATACGTCCGGATCGAGATCAGCGACAGAGAGGGCCAGACCACCGCCAGAACATACAGCCAGAGTGGGATGCCGAAGAACCAGAGCAACGCCACAAGGGGCAGCAGGCTGGCCAGATGCAGTGCCCATGCCGGTCGCACGCCGCGCGCGCCCATCGCGACCAACCGTGCCTCTTGCGCCAGAAACCCCGCAGCCCCCAGAACCGGACCAAGGACGATCCGCCCGATCATGGTGTTGTTGACCAGCAGCACATGACGCAACCAGCGCGGCATCCGGTCATGCTGCCAGCGCGCCCTGTAATAGCTTTCGGGGTCTTCCAGCGGGTCGGTCAGGCGCTCGTCGTGATGGTGCGCCAGATGTGTCGCCCGGTAGCGGCGATAGGGATAGATCAGCGACAGCGGCAGCGTGACAAGCGTCTCGTTGACCAGCCTGTGCCGGGTTGGGTGGCCATGCAGGTTTTCATGCACCAGCGACGAATGCAGCGCCGACATCAGCGCCATCAGCGCCAGTGCCGCGACCGGTGCCACTTGCCAGAGCAGTGCACCTGACGCCGCCCATAACCCGTAGCAGGCCACAATCAGTGCAAGTGTGGGCCATTCGATCCGGCGCACCATCAATTCCTTCGCTTTGGTTTTACAAACCGTGTCCGCAAAGCCCGTCTGCTGCAATGCGAGTGTTCACGTCACTTTTCAAGACGATTGTAGAGAATTAAAAATTATGTTTACTGAACAGGTCAAATGGTGTGGAGTGTCTACATGCGCAAACGAGAATCTTCGGCCTTGTTTCGCACGCGACTGGTGCAGTTGCTGGCGCAATCTGGCCTGACGCAATCCAGATTTGCGATGGCCATCGGGATCGACCGTTCCGCGCTGTCACAACTGCTGACCGGGCCGGACCCACGCCTGCCACGGGCGGAAACGCTGCTGTCCATTGCCGCGCAGTTTCAGGTCTCGACTGACTGGCTGCTGGGCTTGTCCGAGGACAGTGGCGTGGTGACCCAGAGTTTTGATGCGGTCGAGACCGAAGCGGCGCTGGACGAGGAAAGCCGCACTGCGATGGAACGCTGGCACGAGGAAGCCACGGGCCAGAAAATCCGCTATGTGCCCGCGTTGCTGCCCGACCTGATGCGCACGCCCGAAATCATCACCTTTCAGGCGCAATCCTCGGAACAGGAAAAGCGCCGCCTGCAAGCCCAGACGCAGCGCCGCCTGCGCCTGTCCCGCGCCCCCGAGGCCGATATCGAAATGTGCATGCCCTTCCAGAGTTTCGAGATTTTCGCCGCTGGCTGCGGGGTCTGGCACGGATTGTCCGCGTCAGCCCGCCAGCGCCAGATCGACCAGATCGCGCGCACGGTCAATGAACTCTACCCCGCGTTTCGCATGTATCTGTTCGACGGGCGCAAGCGCTTCGCCCCGCCAATGACGCTGTTCGGCTATACCCGCGCAGCCGTCTATGCAGGCGACGTGTATCTGCTGATCCGCTCCAAGCACCTGATCCGCGAATTGGCGCAGGGGTTCGACGGACATATCCGTGCAGCAGAGATCCACGCCCATGAAGCGGCAGACTGGATG